>SHLQ01000169.1 GCA_004282895.1 Acidimicrobiales bacterium | reverse complement strand
CCCCAACCTTGTACCTAATGAGGCCCGACCCCAACGAGGTATCTCTGCCTTGTACCTAATGAGGCCCGACCCCAAAAGGGCTGACCCCAAAAGGGCTCCTCGGGGTACGGTCTCGATATGGCCTCTGAGAATCCTGTTGCAATCGTTTCCAATGCGTCGTCGTACGTGGGCCCGGCCCTCGCAACCAAGCTCGCCCGGGCGGGTTTTGACCTTGTGTTGGGTGATCCCACGCCTGAGGTTCTCGCCGAGGTTGAAGAATCGGGCGTGCAGAGCTGGGTCGTGGATAGCGTGCACAACCTTGCGAAGCCGGACGCCGCTCCCCGGCTGCTCGACATGGCGATGGACGCCTACGGACGAGTCGACTCCGCCGTGTTCTTCACCGGGGAGATTGTGCTTGGCAAGGTCGTAGATAGCACCGACGCCGACTTCGAGAAGGTCGTGGCCGGCAACCTCGAGGCCGCCTATCGGGCCCTGCGGACCTTCGTCCGGCCAATGATCGACGCCAACCAGGGACAGATTCTCGCCATCACCAGTGCTTCCGGCTTGCGACCGACCCCCGGCGCGCCGCTCTATTCCGCCACCCGAGCTGCAGCGAACATGCTCGTCAAAAATTTGGCGGGCGAGGTCGCTCGCAACGGCGTCCAGGTGAACGCGGTCGGCACGAACTTCATGGATTTCCCGATGTTCCGCGAAGCGATGGGCGCAGATGATCCCGAGGTCATGGCCAAGATCGAGAAGAACGTTCCCATGGGTCGCCTCGGCACGATGGACGAGTTCGCCAACTTCTGTATGGCCTTCCTGGATGGATCGGCTCGTTTCCAGACCGGCCAGGTTGTCGGCTTCGACGGCGGCTGGAGCAACTGAAAGGCATGCCATGACGACCATCACCACCACCCGTTCGATCGCCGCCGAACCCGCTGTCGTCTTCGAGGCGGTCGCTCACATCGAGACGTTCCAGACGATTCAGCCGGGGATCACCAATGTCGTGTTCCTGACGGACTCCAGGACGGGTGTGGGCACCCGGTTCGAGGAGACGCGAATAATGGGCGGGCGAGAGGCGACGACGACGCTCGAGGTGACGGAGTACGACCCACCGAACAGTGTGCGTCTCGTGGCCGAGGAGGGTGGCACCACGTGGGACACGGTCTTTACGGTCGAACCGAAGGAGGAGGGCTCCTTGTTGACGATGGTCATGGACGCACAGCCTCACACCACGAAGGCGAAAGCGGTTACGCCGTTGATCAAACCGATGATCGCCAAAGCAGTCGGCAAGGACATGGATCACGTCAAGGCGTGGTGCGAGGGCGGAGCCTGACCGCGTTCAACCCCGGGCGCTCTATCATGGTGACTCGCCCGTCCGGCTTGCCGGTCGGTGTCTGGAGGAGTGCGAGAGCGGCCGAATCGGCACGCTTGGAAAGCGTGTGTGGGGAAACTCACCGTGGGTTCGAATCCCACCTCCTCCGCCATTCGATAGAGGGTGTGGGGTGAATCGGACCGATCGTTTGTATGCCCTCGTGGAGGAGTTGCGGGCCGCGGCACCACAATGGCGCAGCGCAAGTTCGCTATCGACGAGATGGAGAAGATGCCGGTCAAGCATGCGACCATGACCTTCAGCCTTGGCGACGGAGGCGACATGACGCCGTTCACGATGAGCTACGACTACGAACCCAAAGGCGGACCGCTGGCCATGCTCTTCGGACCAATCATGGACAAACAAATGCACAAGGGCTTCAACGGCTTCGTCGACAGCCTCGAGCCAGCCGCCCAGGCGCAAGCCACCGCGTAATACCAACGCCACAACGAAACGAAAGGGTCCACGATGGACGTATTTGAAGCATTCAGCCAGTCGAGACAGGAATTCGAGACACGGTTGCGACAGGTTGGCGACGACCAGTGGGATCTGCCCACACCCTGTCCCGACTGGTCCGTGCGCGATCTGGTCAACCACATGTTGCTCGGTACCCGAATGAGCGTGCAGTTGCTCGCCGGTGCGTCTCGCGACGAGGTGTTGGCGGGGCTGAACGACGATCTGGTCACCGACGACCCGGTCGGGGACTTTGTTGCGCTTGCCGATCAGATGGAGGCTGGGTTTGCCGCTCCCGGCGGGCTTGAAGGAACCGTCAATCACCCCATGGGTGAGATCCCGCGACAGATGTTCCTCGGCTTCCGCATGACCGACAACGCCGTCCATGGTTGGGACCTCGCCCGGGCAATCGGCGTGGATGACCAGTTCGACGAGACACTTGCCGAACAGATGTGGGAAAACGCCAAACCCAACGCAGCAATGCTGGCCGGGTCCGGCGTCTTCGGTGACGGAGCATCGGGCGACGTTGATGAAGGTGCGTCCAACCAAGCCAAGCTTCTCGACGCGCTGGGTCGTCGGCCCTGAGTTGGCGATCCGAATGTCGGTCAGTCTAGAGAGGTGAGCACCTGCGCGACGCTGCACGCGGTTCCGTCGTAGGTGATGGTGATCGTGCTGTCCTGAGCTTCGGTCGGCACGTATTCGGCAACGCACTCCGCGCCGAGACGTTCGAGTGATTCGCAATCGCCGGCCTCACACTCCTCACCGCAGCCGGTCGATCCGCAGCTGGTTACGAACCCGGTAATCGTGATGGGCTGGTCAGCCGGTGACCAGCTCTGGATGGGTCCACTGAAGTCGGCCCATCCCTCTGGTTCGAGCATCAGTCCACCGGGGAGCGCGCCACTCCAGGTGAAGGAGTTGGCGTTGCCCTGCGCCGGTGGTTCGCCCTCCACGACAAGTGACAGCTTGCTCGGTCCGAGCGGAATTGGCCAGACCAGTTCGTTCGGCGGTTCGAACGCTATGTCGAGAATCGACCGTTGACCGAGCGGACGACTCAGATCGACGACTAGTGGAAACGACGGATTGCCGGGGCAATCTACATCGCCACGTGACTCCTCGATCAGCACGACGACCTGTACCGATGTGTCTGATTCTACGACGACCGGTGCGATAGCTCGGCCCACTGGCAGCTCCCCGCTCGCGCACTCCCTCTCGGTGACCAGAAGCGTCAGGGCTGTACTCGACGCATCGGGCTCATCGCTCGGATCGAGGCGCAGCTCACTGATGCCAAAGCCGTCAACGGTGACTTGTGGACGGCATCCGCCCCATCTGGAGATCCGCCACTCGTCGTTCTCCTTCTCAAAGCCGATCTCCGTGAAGCCGGCGCCGTTCGAGTCGGGTGCATCGCCCATGAGCAGAATCCGGTCTTCGGTCCGCTCGATTTCGTGGAGCGTCACCTCGTTCAGTCCCTCCTGCCACTGGAGTTCGAACTCCTCCCGGAACCCGTCGCTGACGAAGTCGCCCAGATCGTCTGTGAACTCTGGATACAGACGCAGGTCTACCACCCGGTCGGGAAACACAAGCGTGCCGCAGCGGACCTCGAGCTCACCCTCGAATCGGACCGTTTCGAACGGTGCTTCGGAGCTGGGGCTGTCCTCGTCTGTCAGTCCTGGGCCATCTGCAGCGCCATCTGAAACGACGTTCGTGCCTGAGTCCGACCCACAGCCGGCCACAAGCAGTGCCGTCATCGCCATCGCCCAAAGCCTGTGACCGTTCACCACCTAAGGGTAGAGCACCGCGGGGAGACGAATTCCTGCAGACCCCCGAGCAAGGCGCGATCATGGCTCAGTGAAGAATCGGACCGATGTACGCCTTCGACCTGTGGCCGGGCGCGATCTCGAACACCTGGAGCGGTTCGACCGAGACGCCTCACTGAGCGAGCCGTACGAGTGGCGAGGCTTCGGTAACACACGAGCCCACCCGGAGCGGTGGGAAAAGGACGGCTACCTCACCGGCTATGGATCGACCGAGCCGAACGACGAATCACTGCTCGTCGTCGAGCTCGGCGGAGAGACCTTTGCGGGCATAGTCTCATTTCGCAGCGTTGATCGCACCGGTGCCCGCAGCTGCCTCGAGATCGGCATCCTGTTGCTTCCCGAGCACCGAGCTCAAGGCATCGGGGCAACGGCACAACGCCTGTTGGCCGACTATCTCTTCACCCACACCATCGCCAACCGGCTCGAGGCGTTGACCGAGGCGGACAACGTCGCCGAGCAACGAGCGCTCGAATTGGCCGGGTTCACTCGTGAAGGTGTGCTGCGCGGTCGCGGATTCGCCCGCGGCGCCTGGCGGGACGCCGTCGTCTATGGCCGCGTGCGAAGCGACGCCGCGCCAAACAACTAACCCGCAGCGTCAGGCGCTTACAGTCACCTTCGAGGTGTCGAAGGCGATCAGACTCTTCAGTTCGCTCAGCGCTTCCTCCTGGTCGCAGTCAATCAGGTCGACATAGGACCATGCGGTCTCGCTGACACGCTGACCGTTTACTTCGATGTCGAAATACTCGGTGTCGCCCTTCAACGGGCAGTGGGTCGACTTGTCGATCTTGACGAGTGCACTCATGTCGACGCCATCCCGGGGGAAGTACACAACCGGGTCGTAGATGTCCAGGCCGACTTCTTTTACGAGGACGGCGTTGGGGGAGTCCGCGACGGTGTGCCCGTTGAGGGAGGCGGTCCGATGCCCGGCCGGAACAATCCGCATGAAATGGCGTGGTTCGTTCGGGTTGTGCACGGCGTTCTTCACGAGCGTGACGGCTTCGACTGCGGACATGGCAACCTCCTGCGGTTCTGATCACTGGTGGGAACTCGGGGACTGCAGCAACTATTTCACGACCGCGGCCGCCCGTCGATGGCTCAGGCTGGCGGGATCAACGTGTTGGCGAAGATCTGCCACGCCAACACACTCTTGGCCACGAAGCTCAAGATGATGTACGTCCGTTCGCCGTGTAGATAATCGGACCACTTGCCGACCTGTCGATACTGCAGCCACTGATTGATGGCGAAGGTGTTGAAGAAGAAGAAGATCGACACGATGATCCCGTAGACGAACCCTGGAGGTCCCTCGGCGCCGTCCTGGCTGATGTTGAACCACAGCGGCACCAGGATGGCGACCCACGGTCCGATGCCAGCGATACAGCCGAACCAGAACGGTGTCCACCACGTCTTCGCTCCTGAACCGTCGGTGGGGTTGTTGACCATCTCCATGATCCAGCCGAACAGAATCATCGAGATGTTGGCGAAGGCGAGGCCGAGCAATCCGGCGAGATCCGTGACCCCGGTGGTTGCCGCGATCAGCACCATCATCAGCGTGGACGACAGCGCGTACTCGACCCAGCGGAGACGGTTGCGGCCGCGTCGCAGCTCGGACTTGTAGAAGCCGAAGACGACGAACGCGATGAGGAAGTGGAACAGGGCGGACAGAAGGGAGAAGGTCGCCACTGCTACAGCGAGTGGGATGCCAAAGAACTCCGTGAGTACGCCGTTTTCGAGCGGGGTACCGGGAGGACCGCTGATGTTGAAACCGCTTACGGGAAGCTCGAAGTCCAGGTCGCCGAGGACCACCATCGCAACACCGGTGATCAGATGCAGGAAACCGGCGGCGATGTTGAGTTTGCGAAGCTTCGACGATCGCTCATCGGAGAGCTCGACGACGTCTTGTCGGAAATCGAGAATTGTCATATGCGGTTTCTACACGATGCGACCCATGGACGGGAGATGTATCAGCTGGAATTCGGCTCCGCGCCTACTGTCCTCGGGAGTCCGGAGGTCGCCGGCGAGGTTGGCCCGATACGACGGCCGCTGGGCCTCGGTAAAGGCCGCGTCTTCGCGTAGCCCGGAAGCCTCAACCCGGTCGAGGACCGCGTTGTGGAAGAGCAGGAACACGACATGTAGTCCAGAGATCATCAGGTTCTCGTCGTTACGGGGGTCGCCGATGATGGCCTGACCTTCGCCGTCGCGGGGAAGGTCTTCGAAGCTGTTCTCCATCGCCGCGAGGTGGCCTGTCCGGCCCACCGCCACCGTCAGGACCGCGCTCGCGTTGAAGAGCACCGGCCACGTCGGGGCCGCCAACGATCACGGCTGCACCCGCACCAACGCCGGCAACGCCAAGAAACGCTCGCCGGGATCGAGAGTTTGGTGCCTCGGCGGATTCGTCGTCGGAGAGGAGTGGTTCGGTCATGCACATGAGGCGAATCCGAAGAGAACCTGAACTCTCGACAAGACCGGTGTCAGGATTGTCGTGTTCCCCAGGTTCGGAGAAAGCCATGACACGAATTCTTGACTACAACGGCCAGGATGCCGATCGCACGACAACGGTTCAGGAGTTGGTTGAGTTGCATGGCAGCGACCGCCGGTTCGCGCAGGTGACGGCATCCACCGCCGACGAAGCGGCGGCCGCCGAAGCTGCCGGCATGGAAATGGTGGTGTGTATGGCGCAGTCGGTTTCAGACGTTCGAGTCGGATCAGCGCAGGTGTTCGTGACCGCGGCCATCGATTTCACGGGTGCGGTAACACCGGATGAGCTCTTGGCTGTGGCGTTCGAGTCCCTCTCCGCAGGCGCCGATGCGGTGATCACCGCGCGCCGGCTTGAGGTTGTGAGCCTGCTTGCGGCTGAGGACATTCCGGTGATGGGGCACCTCGGATTCGTGCCGAAGAAGTCGACGAAGTACGGGGGAGTACGTGGCGTTGGCAAGACGGCCTCAGAAGCCGCCGAACTCTGGGAGCAGTTTCGCCAGCTCGAAGACGCGGGTGCGTTCGCCGTTGAGTGTGAGCTCATCCCGGCGAAGGTGATGGTCGAGATCAATTCCAGAACCGGCCTGACAACCATTTCACTCGGCTCGGGAGCCGATGCCGATGTGTTGTTCCTCTTCAGCTCGGACATCTGCGGTGAGGGTCGCGTGCCGCG
>SHLQ01000031.1 GCA_004282895.1 Acidimicrobiales bacterium | reverse complement strand
CATCGCCAGCTGGTTCATGAACGAGAGCGACCTCGTTATCGTCTTCGGTGCCAGCTTCGCCAACCACACAGGGATCGCGGAGTACAAGCCGCTCATTCAGGTCGACTACGACCCGATGGCGCTCGGTCGATTCCACGCCGTCGATGTTGCGCTCCAGGCCGACGTCGGCGTCGCATCGACGCAGCTCCGCAAAGGGGTTGCCTCCCGGGCAGAGGGGGAGATCCGGGACGAGGTGTCGACGCGCCGCGGAATCTGGGCCGCTGAGAAGCAACGCCGTATGGCCGACGATGAGGGGCACGGGATCGGCGCTGCGGCCGTAATGGCGGCGCTCACGAATCAGATCGCAGACGATGCGGTCATCTGCGTCGACGTCGGCAACAACACGTACTCGTTCGGCCGTTACTTCGAGGCATCAGGAAACCAGGACGTCTTGATGTCGGGTTATCTCGGCTCCATCGGATTCAGCCTGCCCGCAGCGATGGGCGCCTGGGCTGCGGTGGGTGACTCTCGCCAGGTGGTCAGCATCAGCGGCGATGGCGGCTTCGGCCAGTACGCCATGGAGTTTACGACGGCCGTGAAGTACGGCATGAACATCACTCACATCCTGCTGAACAACGGCGAGCTCGGAAAGATCTCCAAGGAGCAGCGGGCCGCCCAGTGGGATGTATGGCAGACCTCACTGCACAATCCGGAGTTTGCGGCCTTTGCTGCGCTGTGCGGAGGCAGCGGCAGCCGAATCACTCGCCTGGATCAACTCGACCCGATGATCCGATCCGCGCTCGATCACAACGGTCCGACACTCGTCGAGGTCATGACCGACGCACTGTTGGTCTGAGAAGATGAGGCCCTGATGACACCTGACAACCTTGTACAAACCCGCCTCGCGCTGCACCGATTGGCGACCTACGTCATTGCCCCGGTGCGTTTCGTCGAGACCGGGCGATTTGGATTGAGCGCTGCTCCCCGTGGCTTCGGAACACCACCGTTCGGTGACACCGATCGAAGAATCTGGGTGCAGGGAAGCCATCTCTTCGATCGCAGCCGAGATGAGGAAGCGCGTTCCGAGGCCATCACCTCGTTGGCCGCAGCGGCAGCCTTTCTGAACAGCGACATCGATCCGGAAACGGCCGCCGAGCACGACTCGCCCGCGCTTGGAGATGTCGACGCTCACCTGGAGATTGGCGAAAACGCGTCGCTGTTTCTAGGAGACTGGTTCGAAATGGCATTCGCCGCGCTGAACGACGTGCGCTCCGACGGGTCTTCGACCGACGCCAGCGAGCCGCAACTCTGGCCCGGCCACTTCGATCCCGCGATCGAGATCGGCGACGAGGACAACCGCGCCAGTTATGGAGCGTCGCCGGGTGACGCCTCCTGCGACGAGCCGTATGTGTACGTGAGCATCTGGTGGCCGGATCGGGTCGGCGTCAGTGCTGATGATCCGTTCTGGAACGCAACGGTGTTCACGGGGTCAATCCTGCGCTGGTCGGAGTTCCCCGAAGAGGAGACCCCAACCGCCGCCGCGGCCCGCTTCTGGCGCACGAGTCGTGATCATCTGCATGCTCAGGATTCGTGGTGACGGTTCGGGTTGCCGTTTTCGGCACCAGCTGGTGGGCCGACACGATGTACATGCCGCCGCTGGCCGCACATCCGGACGCGCAGGTGGTCGCCGTGTGTGGACGACGGCAGGCCACGACGGAGGCCTTCGCGACGCTCTGGGACATCCCAGCCTGGTTCACCGACGCCGACGACCTCTTCGAACAGATCGAGTGTGATGCCGTCGTGGTCGCAACGGCCAACAACTCCCATCAGGACCTGGCTCTGGCCGCCCTTCGACGGGGGCTGCATGTTCTTTGTGAGAAACCGCTGGCGCTCAATGTCACTGAGGCCGAGACCATGGAAGCCCAGGCCCGCTCTGCCGATGTCACAACGATGGTTCCGTTCACGTACCACCACATGCCTGTGAACCGCTGGGTGAAAGGACTGATCGAGGACGGGTATGTCGGCCGACCACTTCACGTCAATCTTCGCTATTACACGAGCTTTGGCTTTGAAACAGACTACACGTGGCGCTTCGACCGAGAGGTCGCCGGCTCGGGCATTATTGGCGACATCGGATCACATTGGATTCACCTCGCCCGCTGGTTGCTGGATGACCGTGAAACGTCGATCTCCGCGATGGCGTCGACATTTACCGAACGCGGCCCCCGTCCCGACGGCTCCGACTATGAGCCGCTCGAAGACAGCGCGGTCATGACGATTCGATACGAGTCGGGCGCCTATGGCGTGCTGCACACCAGTGCAGTGTGCTGGGAAGGGACGCCGTTCGGGCAAACCCACCATCTCGAGGTCCACGGGACGGAGGGGACGATCTACGCCAGCTGCGACTGGGACACGGTGCAGGAGGTACGTGGTCTACGGAAGGGTGAGACGGCCGGCGCTCAGCCCTTGCCGATCCCCGAGGACATTTGGAACGGCGTGCGCCAAGACACCGTGCACAATACGTACCGGGATGTCTTTCGTACGACCGACGTGATGACGCGCGGGTGGATCAGTGCCATCGTCGCAGGCGAGAAGATCGAGCCCAGCTTCACCGAAGGGTTGGCGGTCCAGCGGGTTCTCGACGCGGCGGTGGCCAGCGCACACGCGAACGGCGCACCTCAAACCATCACGCATTCCTGAACTGGTGCAACCGTCACACCCGGAGTCGATCTCCGAGTGGGCCCGGAGCCGTAGAGTGCGAACGTGAATACCGGCTCACTGCGCTTCGTCGTCTATGTCGTTCTCGGCATCGTGGTTGGCGCGATCGTGGCGTTCCTGGAGTGGATCACCATCGGGGTCGCGCTGCATGGACTCATCGAGTCGCCGACCTGGATGCAAATCCTGCTGCCGATCGTCGGATTCATCGCCGTTCCGCTCCTGCTGCGTCAATGGAACGACGTCACGCCGGCGCTGGCTGACGCGTACATCCGCTCGTACCACACGGGCCAGGGCGCCGAGCCCGTCAAACTGCCGAAGAAGCTCTTCGCGAGTTTCATCACTCTGGCGAGTGGTGGCGCCGTCGGACTTGAGGGCTCCGCGGTGATCACCGGAGCGACGCTCGGGCAATGGACAGGAGACCGCCGACCAGACGTACTTGGGCAACGAAACCGCCTCGTGCTTGTTGTTGCCGGCGCGGCGGCTGGCGTCGCCTCTCTGTTCAAGGCGCCAGCGACCGGTGTGCTGTTCGCCCTCGAGTCCCCCTATCGCCGCGACATCTCTCGCCAGGGCCTCATTCCGTCCCTGCTGGCTGCCGCGAGCGCCTATCTGACGTTTGTGCTGATTCTTGGCGACGACCGGCTCCTCAGCTTTGAACCCAGCCAGGTGACCCTGCAGGACGAGATTCTCGCCGCGGTGCTTCTCGGGTTCCTTGGTGCCGGTGCTGCCCGCTTGCTGGTCTGGGCCTACCGCTGGGCCAAAGCGACCGGTCGGGAGCTGCCGATGGCGGTGCGCCTTCCTGTCGCCGCGATCGGAACCACGGCCAGCCTGCTCATCGTGAAGGCATTGGTTGACGTGCCCGCCACGCTCGGCCCTGGTGCCGAGATCGTGACGGAACTTGTTCGCGACAACGAGGTCGCTCTGGGTGCGATCGTCGCGCTCTTCTTCCTTCGCCTCGTGGTGACGACCTCAAGCCTGTCGATGTCCGGCGTCGGCGGCGTCTTTATTCCACTGGTCATTCAGGGGCTGTTGCTCGGTCGAGCCGTGGAGCTCATCGTGGGAGCCGACGCATCCGGTCTGTACCCGGTCATTGGTCTTGCGGCCGTTCTTGGCGCTGCGTACCGCACGCCGTTGGCGGCGGTGATGTTCGTGGCCGAGACAACAGGTAGGGCCGAGTTCGTGATCCCTGCGTTGATCGCCACCGCGATCTCGCAAGCGCTCATGGGCGATCGATCGGTGTCGGTGGGTCAGCGGGGTGAGCGTCAGGGCCAACTCGAACGGCGATTGGACGAACCGGCGTCATTCGTGATGATCGAGCTCGAACCATTGAAGCCCGAGACCACGTTGCTCGAAGTGATCGACAAGTACGGTGATCGGCCGATCTCTCCCGCCATCGCGGTTTGTGGCGATGAGTACGTCGGTCTGTTGGTGTTGCACGACGTGGCCATGAACATCCTCGAGCACGGCCCGGAAGCATGTGCGGGCGACTCGATGCGGGAGTTCCCCGCGGTGAAGGAGACCTCGCCCGCGTTGGAGGCGGCGTTGTTGATGAACGAACACGACACCGCCGCGGTCGCGGTGGTGAACGAGAAGAACATCCCGGTTGGCATCGTGAGCGCGATGTCACTCGCGGGTCTGAACTCCTCGGCCATCGAGGCCGCTACTCACAAGGGCGATTAGGCCGGTCCAAGAACTGCGTCGAGGTGGGCCTCACTGGACTTCTCCACGTCGGCCCGCAGCCGCATGGTCAACTCGAATGCGTCGAGCGCCGGCCAGTCGGGCGGCAAGAGCGCTGAGGGAAGCGACAGATCACGCAGCGCCAGACGGCGCCACGAGTCGATCAGCAGCGTGCGCAAGCGAAATGCGTCCGCTGGCCCAAGCAGCGACGCCTCGCGGGCGGAGCCAAATGCGGCGAGGTGAGCGAGGTACTCCTCCCGGAGGCCGGGAAGCGGCGCCACGATGCCCGCCAGGTTCTCCCCGTTGATGGTGGCAACGGCATCCTGCGGGCCACGGGAAAGCAGTAGTAGAGCCACGTTGTGGCGCGAGGCCACGTCGGCAACCTCGGATGGCGTGCGAGTCGGTGAGACGAAGACGGCGGGGCTGAGCTGGGCCATCCCCATCCAATGGAATTCGTCGCGCAACGACACAACACCGTTATCCTCATTGGCCACCATTGCCACCGTCCACTCTCCGTCCCACGGTGGGTCCTCGTGTCGGTAGATCCGCTCGTTGGCGTCGGCGAAGATTGGCAGGGCCTCATCTGCGACTCGATAGAAGGACTGACGCCCCTGTTTCTCGCTTTGGACAAGACCTTCCTGCCCGAGCCGATGAAGCGAGGTGCGGACCGATCGTTCGTTGATGCCGAGTGGTTCGACCAGCGCCGCCAGTTGCTGAACGCCAACCGCTTGGCCACGGGGGAGAAGTGAGTCGCCGAACACGGTGGTTAGCAGCACTCGTGCGCTGGCGGCGGGTGTCACCACGAGTAGAAGCCCTGCCCGGATTTCTTGCCCAGCTTTCCGTCCTCGACCATCTGACGAAGGAGTGCAGGTGGCTCGAAGCGGTCACCGAGCTCTGACGCCAGATGCTCGGCGATCGACAGCCGAACGTCGAGACCGACAAGATCGGTCAGCTTCAACGGCCCCATGGGGTGGCGGTAGCCGAGTTCCATGGCGGTGTCGATGTCCTCGGCGGAGGCAACGCCGGACTCCAGCATTCGTATGGCTTCCAGGCCGAGAACCAGGCCCAGGCGGCTCGAAGCGAATCCGGGGGAGTCCTTCACGACGATTGGGGTCTTCCCGACGTGTTCGACCCAGGACTGGGCTTCGGCGACCCGTTCATCCGCGGTTGCTTCGCCCACGACGATCTCCACTAGCGACGAGATTGGTACCGGGTTGAAGAAGTGCAGGCCGAGACAGCGGTCGGGGTGGTCGAGCGCTGAAGCGACGCCGCTGATCGGGAGTGAGCTCGTATTGGACGCGAGCATTGTGGATGGCCCGTAATGCGTTTCCAGCTGGGCGAACACCCGTTGTTTCAGGCCAAGGTCCTCGGGAATCGCTTCAATGACGAGAA
This sequence comes from Acidimicrobiales bacterium, assembly GCA_004282895.1. Classification (GTDB taxonomy): domain Bacteria; phylum Actinomycetota; class Acidimicrobiia; order Acidimicrobiales; family SHLQ01; genus SHLQ01. The sequence continues at coordinate 17,162 of SHLQ01000031.1, read as the reverse complement.
CGACGTCGTCGGGAGCGGGGTGTTCGCTGCTGACGGACAGCCGATTCATCGCTTCGTCGACGTCGAGGGACGTATTTCGTCGCGCCAGTCGAGTAAGGCTGTCCTTCGCATCGTCAGCGACTGTGGCGTGGGCGCCTTCGTTCATCTCGACCACCATGACCGTGTCGCCCACGGCAAGAAACGAGACGGCAATGCCAGCACCCATTGTGCCGCCTCCGACTACAACGATCATGACCAAACACCTTCGTGATACACCAAGTACGGCGGAACGGACTGTTTGTGTATCATAACGGATCGGGAGGAAGACATGCTTGAGAGCTGGGTACTCGGCGAATGGACCAGAGGTGGCGGGGATGGCCGGGAGTACGCCGACGCCGTGACTGGCGAGACGATGGGACACCTGTCGACGGCCGGAATCGACATGGAGGCCGTTGTTCGTTTCGGGCGCGAAACCGGCGGAACGACCCTTCGATCGTTCACCTTTCACGAGCGGGCGGCCATGCTGAAGGAGGTCGGCAAGCTCCTGTTGTCCGACGAAGTGAAGTCTCCGCTGTATGCGGCGTCGACCCGAACGGGCGCGACCGCTGCCGATTCCTGGATCGACATCGACGGTGGCGCCAGCGTGCTGCTCACCTACGCGAGCAAGGGTCGCAAGGAACTGCCCAACGCCCGCGTCGCACTTGACGGCGAGCCGGAGATTCTCGCCCGTGATGGCAGTTTCCTCGCCGCCCACATCCTCACACCCCGAACCGGCGTCGCCGTGCAGATCAACGCCTTCAACTTTCCGGTGTGGGGGATGCTGGAGAAGTTCGCGCCCGCGTTCCTTGCCGGCATGCCTTCAATCGTGAAACCCGCAAGCTCGACCGCCTTCCTCACCGCCAACGCGGTTCGTGTCATCCTCGAGAGCGGCATTCTGCCGGAGGGCTCGCTGCAGCTGCTCTGCGGTTCGACCGGGGATCTGTTCAACCACCTCGATGGGCAGGACAACGTCTCCTTCACCGGTTCAGCGGACACCGCCCGACTACTTCGCGCTGACGAGACGATCGTGCGCAACGCCGTCCGATTCAACGCCGAGGCCGATTCGCTAAATGCCGCGGTGCTGGCGGACTCGGCCGGGCCCGAGACCGCCGAGTTTGATCTGTTCGTGGCGGAGGTGGTCAAGGAGATGACGACCAAGGCTGGTCAGAAGTGCACTGCGATTCGTCGAGCGATGGTTCCCGAACGCCACCTCGCGGCTGCGACCGAAGCGATCGAGGCTGCGCTGGCCGACGTCACCGTTGGAAACCCTGCGGCCGAGGGTGTGGACATGGGAACGTTGGCCAGCGTCGACCAGCGCGCCGAGGTCGAACGGGCCGTGGCCGCTCTCAGCACGGCAGCCGACGCAGTGGGCGGGTCGTGGGACTTTGTTGACATCGACGCCGAACGTTCCGCGGTCATGGCTCCAGTCCTTCTTCGAGCAGCGGACGCCAATGCCTCCGTGCTTCACGAGGCCGAGGCGTTCGGACCGGTGGCCACCGTGATGGGGTACAAGTCTGTCGACCATGCAATCAAACTCGTGGCAGCAGGACGGGGCAGCCTGGTCGCCTCCGTCTACGGCGCCGATCCATCGGAGGTCGCTCCACTGGTGGAAGGCATTGCCGCACAACATGGTCGGGTTCTCGTGGTCGACTCGACGATGGCCGCGGCCAGTACCGGTCACGGCTCACCGCTGCCGCACCTGGTGCACGGTGGACCTGGTCGCGCTGGCGGGGGAGAAGAGATGGGCGGCATTCGTGGTGTGGAGCACCACATGCAACGCACGGCCGTGCAGGGTTCACCCGACATGCTCACCGCCATCACCGGCGAACTCATGCCCGGCAGCACGATCACCGAGACGAAGGGGCATCCCTTCAAACTCCGATTCGAGGACCTCGATGTCGGCGACTCGATTACGACCGAGCCCCGGGTCGTGACGCTCGAGGACATCGCCCACTTCGCCGAGTTCACAGGCGACACGTTCTACGCCCACATGGATGAGGAGGCAGCCAAACGCAGCCCGATCTTCGGTGGCCTGGTCGCTCATGGCTATCTGGTGCTGTCGTTCGCCGCCGGGTTGTTCGTGTGGCCAGATGAAGGGCCGGTGCTGGCGAACTACGGTTTGGATCGGCTTCGGTTTGCGACGCCGACCTACCCCGGAGACGAGATCCACGTGGTGCTGACCTGTAAACGCAAGACCCTGCTCGCGGGTAGGGGATACGGAGAAGTGTCGTGGTCGGCGCGGGTGCTCAACCAAAACGGCGAGCTGGCTGCGGTGTATGACATCTTGACGATGGTGGCGGCGGATTCATGAACGGTGAAACGTACGAACCGATCGAAACGGCGTCCGTTGATGAGCTGCGTGCCCTGCAGCTGGAACGGATGCAGTGGTCGCTTGGCCATGCCTACGAGAACGTGCCCCACTTCAAGGCCTCCTTTGACGCGGCCGGGGTGGCGCCCAGCGATCTGAAGGAGTTGTCCGATCTCTCGAAGTTCCCGTTCCTGAACAAGGCGGATCTGCGGGACAACTACCCGTTTGGCATGTTCGCCGTGCCGCAAGACCAGATCGTCCGACTTCATGCCAGCTCTGGCACAACGGGCAAACCGACCGTTGTCGCGTACACGCGCAAGGACATCGACACCTGGTCGACGGTCATGGCTCGCAGCATCGTGGCTGCCGGCGGTCGTGCTGGTGACATTGCCCATGTGGCGTATGGCTATGGCCTGTTCACGGGTGGTCTGGGCGCGCACTATGGCGCCGAACACCTGGGGTGCACGGTGGTGCCAATGGGCGGTGGCCAGACCGAGAAGCAGGTTCTACTCATCAACGATTTCAAGCCCCGCATCGTCTTCGTGACACCCTCCTACTTCCTCAACATCCTCGATGAGATGGAACGGCAGGGCCTCGACCCTCGTGAGTCCTCGCTCGAGATCGGCATCTTCGGCGCCGAGCCATGGACTCCGGAGCTCGGCTTGGAGATCGAGGCTCGGGCCAATATCGCCGCCACCGACATCTACGGCATGTCCGAGATCATCGGCCCTGGCGTCGCCCAGGAGTGCGTCGAGACGAAGGACGGACCGACCGTCTGGGAGGACCACTTCTACCCCGAGGTCATCGACCCGGAGACCGGGCAGGTTCTGCCGGATGGTGAACAGGGCGAGCTCGTGTTCACCTCACTCACTAAGGAAGCATTCCCGATTATCCGTTACCGCACCCGAGACATCACCCGGCTGCTGCCTGGCACCGCTCGCACCATGCGTCGGATGGAACGGATCAGCGGCCGCACCGACGACATGCTGATCATCCGTGGCGTGAACGTGTTTCCCTCCCAGGTTGAGGCCGAGATCCTCAAGATCGATGGCCTCTCACCGCACTTCCTGTGCGAGGTCGGCACCGACGGCAACATGAAGTCACTCACCGTTCGGGTCGAGCCCCAACCTGGCGTCGAGGACGACGGCCTTGGCCCCGCCCTGCAGCATTACATCAAGACCAACATTGGCGTGACCGCCGACGTCATCGTCGAAGCTGAAGGAGCTTTGCCCCGCTCGCAGGGCAAAGCCCAGCGGGTCGTCAATTCGTAGGATCACTCGGCTGCGCTCGTTCACTCGAACGGCAGTTCCGAAGAGAACACAAACTTTTCGTCCTGGTTTGTGGCCGGTGGCGTCGTCGTCCCTTGCTCAGGTGCCCGTTTCTCCGGCCTCGATCTGCGCCTCGGCGGATCCTTCGTCGGCCGAGATGGAGCGATTTCGTCCTTCGTGGCCGGTCGAGTCTTCCATTCACCTTCGTCATCTTGATAAAGCGTCAACTTGTTGGCATGGAGCCAGGTGTGGACGTCGGTTGCGAGCATGACCAGCTCATGGATGTTCGTCTCACCTTTGATCGGCGCCTCGAACGGCTTCAGATGATGGCCCTCACACCGGGACGGATCAGCACCGGTGAGTACACATCCGCCATCGCGGACGAGCAATGCCCGCCACTGCGCATCGGTGACGGTGCGGACACTACGTCCCATCCACAGCGGATCACCATTGGCTGGGTCGTACAGAAGACCGAAGAGTTCGGAGTTGCACATGAGGCGCTCGAGCTCGCTTCGGAGCAACGGACCGCCGCCGATGACGTCAGCCATGGCGTCGGGATCGGTCCCGTCGATTGTCTGTGAGGGCGCCGACACGATCATCTGATGGCGAAGCGGCGTCTTGGCCCGGCGCGGCGCTGGATCGGGAGTGCGGTCGGAGCTGTCGGACTCAACCACACCGTCGATGCCCTTCATGCAGTTGACCCAGGCGTCGTACCCACGTTGCTCGTCGGTGCGGCCGGATTTCCTCGCTTCCTCACGGCCTCCATCGAGCCGGTACAGGCGGTCTTTCTCCGCCTCCCAGCGGCGGAACAGCTTCATGTCAGACACGGCGTCTCCGCTGCCGTGAATGTGCAGCTTCCCGTCCTTCAGGAACATCGTGAACTGCCGCTCATCGATCAGGCGCTGCCGGCGAGTCCTCTTCTCTTCGTTCGATTGCTTCCGTGAGACCCACCGGTCGATGGTCTTGCGCGCGGTGTCTTCATCCTGCTTCTCGACCCGGTCGAGGAGTTCGCCGTCCTCATCCACGGCTTCGGGCGACGTCTTGTCGGCTGCTCCCGCAAGGAGCTCGGCCTTGCCGGCTGACATGCCAGCGCCCGCTGCCATCTTCGTCTGCACCGTTGGCATTCGGGTAAGAGACTTTGCCGTAGATGCCTTCTTCTTGGCTCGACGGTGCGAAGTGTTGGCAGCGGACTTCTGTACGCCCACCGAATCGCTGCCGAACGCATCGATTGCGGCCAACACCCGCGACTCGAACAGTGCCACCTGTGAGGACATCTGGCCATGCCCTTTGAGCATCTGTCGAAGCCCGGGTGATTCGACCAAGTCGATATTGAGCGACGAAACCCACGAACCGAAGTCGGCGAAACGCGCGAGAACATCGTCGACGTTCTCGGCAACGGCGGTGCCCGAAATGGCTTCCCTACTCATGACTCTCAACCTACTGATGGGGTGTGACAGCCTCCGGACGCCGGGCCTCCTACGCCCGTAAATGAACAGGCGTGCTGACCTCGGCGAAGAAGTCGTTGCCCTTGTCGTCGATGATGATGAAGGCGGGGAAGTTCTCGACCTCGATGCGCCAGACGGCTTCCATGCCGAGCTCTTCGTACTCGAGCACCTCGACTTTGCGGATCGCATCCTTGGCGAGGCGAGCCGCGGGCCCACCGATCGAGCCGAGGTAGAAGCCACCGTGTGCGTTGCACGCGTCCACAACCTGTTGTGAGCGATTGCCCTTGGCCAACATGACCATGGACCCACCAGCTGCCTGGAACTGATCCACGTAGCTGTCCATACGGCCTGCGGTTGTCGGCCCAAACGAACCCGATGCATACCCCTCCGGTGTCTTGGCCGGGCCGGCGTAGTAGATCGGATGATCCTGCAGGTACTGCGGCATCGGCTCACCGGCATCAAGACGTTCCTTGATCTTTGCGTGCACGATGTCGCGGCCCACCACGAGGGTTCCCGTGAGGTTCACCCGCGTCTTGACCGGGTGTTTCGTCAGCTCGGCCAGGATGTTTTCCATCGGCTGATTCAGGTCGATCTCGACAACATGATCGCTGAGCGTGCCTTCGCGTGCTTCGGGAAGGTACTTCGCTGGGTCATGCTCCATCTGTTCGAGGAAGACGCCATCCTTCGTGATCTTCCCGAGCGCCTGTCGATCCGCAGAACAGGACACCGCAATGCCGACGGGGTTTGATGCGCCATGTCGGGGGAGGCGGATGACGCGAACGTCATGGCAGAAGTACTTGCCGCCGAATTGGGCGCCGATGCCGAGCTCGCGGGTGATCTCGAGAATCCGCTCCTCCCACTCGAGGTCCCGGAACGCGTGGCCGGAGGGTGACCCCTGCGTGGGCAGCGAGTCGAGGTACTTCGCCGACGCAAGCTTGGCGGTCTTCATCGTGTGTTCCGCGCTGGTGCCGCCTATCACGATGGCGAGGTGATACGGCGGGCACGCGGCGGTTCCGAGCTTGCGAAGGTTGATGTCGAGGAATCGAGCGAGACTCTCCGGGTTCAACAGCGCCTTCGTCTCCTGAAACAGGTAGCTCTTGTTCGCCGACCCGCCGCCCTTCGCCATGAACAAAAACTTGTATTCGCCTCCCTCGGTCGCATACAGCTCGATCTGGGCGGGCAGGTTGTTGCCCGTGTTCTTCTCCTCGAACAGCGACAGGGGAGCGAGCTGGCTGTAACGCAGATTGGAGGTGTGGTACGTGTCGTACACCCCTTGGCTGATGGTCTTCTCGTCGCTGAATCCGGTGAAGACGTTCTGTCCCTTCTTGCCCATGATGACGGCGGTGCCGGTGTCCTGGCACATGGGGAGCACCCCGCCAGCTGAGATGTTGGCGTTCTGCAACAACTCGGTGGCAACAAAGTGGTCGTTGGCCGACGCTTCCGGGTCATCGAGGATGTTGGTGAGCTGCTGAAGATGGGCGGGTCGAAGGAAGTGCGCGATCTCCCGCATCGCTTCGGCCGTCAGCAGGCGAATTGCCTCAGGCTCGACCTTCAGAAAGGTCTGGCCGTTGGCCTCGAAGGTAGAGACACCCTCGCTGGAGATGAGGCGATACTCGGTGTCGTCCTCGCCCAGTGGAAGTAGTTCGGTGAAGTCAAAGTCAGGCACGTTCTGAACCTAGCGCCCGGCCGACTCGAACACTGCTACAACATCACCATGGATCTCTCGCCCGAATTTGAGGACAATCGCAACAACTGGAACGACCGAGCTCTGCTTCACAGCGAGTCACAGCTCTACAACTTCGAGCACTATCGCACGAGCGATCATGTAAGCGCCACCATCTTGTACGACCTGCCGCTGATGGGCGACGTCACCGGAAAACGGATCGCCCATCTGCAGTGCCACATCGGGACGGACACCATCAGTCTCGATCGGGTCGGTGCAGGCGAGGTGGTTGGCCTCGACTTCGCTCCGGACGCAATTCGGATCGCGCGTAAGCTCGCCACGGACTGCAACTCCTCAGCCACCTTTGTCGAGGCGAATGTCTACGACGCTCGCGAAGTGCTCCAGGGTGACTTCGACATCGTCTACACGAGCGTCGGCACCATCTGCTGGCTCGACGACCTTGATCGATGGGCAGCGGCCGTGGCTTCGCTACTGAAGCCGGGTGGCCTTTTCTACATCCGGGACGGTCACCCTGCACTGTGGCCGTTTGAGGAGAGCGACGGTGTCATTGCGCCGATGTACAACTACTTCACCACGTCTGACGAACCGCTGGACTGGGACACCAACGAGACGTACACCGACGGCGACCACAACCGGATCACCCACACCCGCCACCACGAATGGAACCACCCACTGCCGGAGATCTTCAACGCCGTCTCGGGGTCTGGTCTTCGTGTCGACCGCATGGAGGAGCACAAGGAAATCGAGTGGCCGTTCTTCCCGTCATGCCCGAAGGTCGGCGACCAATGGATCCTCCCCGAACCATGGGGCAGCGCGATCCCCGCGATGTTCAGCATTTGGGCTTCGAAACAATCCGACCAGCTGGAGCGTTCGAAATGACGCAACTGCGTCAGGTGCAGGCGTTCCCTCAACTGGTTGTATGAACGCATCGGATAGTCCGAAGCTTGGGGAGAGCACCCAGAATGACCATGACCGATTCGGTCGAAGACACCAACCACCAACCCCACCCGCCGGTGGCGAAGAAGCCATCGGCGAGCAATTCCTTCATTGTGGTGCTCGTCGCTGTCGTGCTGGCGACGATTGCGCTCGTCGTAGTGGGCGCGGCGATGCTCGGCGTCGCTGTCGGAACCGAACAACCCGTTGTTGACGTGGCGAACGAGCCGGCGCACGTGGCCTCCTCCACTCCGGAGCAGACCAGCGAGGCACAGGCAACGTCACCCGCCTCCACGCCGACGTCGATCGAAGGAAGCCCGGATGCGGAGGACGCCTCCTGTTCCGCCGGCACGATGAGCGCGCCGCGTGCGCAGCCTGAACTGCCGGACGAGGTCTCCAGCGTTCGTCGCTTCGTGATCAACGCGGCGATCGCTTGTGACTACGCCGAGTTGTCGGCCCTCATGGGTGAAAGCTTCTACGCAGCGGACGGCGGCGGCGATGCGATCGAGCTGTGGAAGGCCCAAGAAGCCAATGGCGTCGACCCGATGGCCATCCTGGTCGGAACGTTGTCCATGCCTCACAAAGAAATCACGTCGGACGACGGACCGGAGGATGCCAGCGGTCCGCACACGTACACCGTGTGGCCTTCAGCAGCTGCCTATGGGATTTGGTCCGAGACGCCTGAGGCAGACCGCGCCGCATTGACCGACATCTACTCGGCCGAGGAACTCGCCCAGTTCGAGGAGTTGGGCTACTACGCCGGCTACGTCGTCGGCATCGAACATCCCGGGTCCTGGCAGTACTTCACTTCCTACAGCTGAACGATCGACTGTGTCCGTGCGGAGCGAACACCGTCTCAGGACGAAAGTACTTGATCCAGCACGTCCTCCAGCGAGGCGACCGTGCGGTCGATGTTGTGCAGCTTGTCCAGGCCGAACAGTCCCAGTCGGAACGTGCTGAAGTCGCTGGGCTCGCCGCATCGAAGCGGGACACCACCGGCGATCTGCATGCCTGCCGCACTGAACTTGGATCCGCTCTTAATGTCGGGATCGTCGGTGTAGCTGACCACAACACCCGGAGCGCGAAAACCGTCAGCGGCGACACTGCGCACACCTTTGCTCGCCAGCAGAGCTCGCACCTTGTCGCCCAACTCCTGTTGCTCCGCCTTCACCTTGTCGAATCCGTACGCCTCGGTTTCCTTCATGACCGCGTGGAACTGCCGCAGCGCATCGGTTGGCATCGTTGCGTGGTACGCGTGACCGCCGCCCTCGTAGGTCTCCATGATCTCGGTCCACTTCTTGAGATCGGCGGCGAAGCTCGTGCTGGTTGTCTCGTCGAGACGAGCGCGGGCAGTTGCATTCATCATGACCAGCCCGGCGCAGGGAGGCCCGCTCCACCCCTTCTGCGGCGCGCTGATGAGGACATCGACGCCCGTGGCTTCCATGTCCACCCAGATCGTGCCGGAGGCGATGCAGTCGAGCACGAACAAACCACCGACCTCGTGCACGGCGTCGGCAACAGCAGCGATGTAGTCGTCGGGAAGGATCATGCCGGCGGACGTCTCGACGTGCGGGGCAAACACAACCGCAGGGCGAATTCGCTCAATCTCTGCTCGAACCTCGTCCAGCGCAGCCGGCGCAAATGGCGCCTGATGTTCTGGGTGAGTGGGACGGGCCATGAGCACTGTGGAGCTCTTGGGGATGTCGCAGGCGTCAAAGATCTGCGTCCAGCGAAAGCTGAACCAGCCGTTGCGGATGACGAGCACGTCCTGATCCGTCGCGAACTGGCGAGCGACCGCCTCCATCCCGAAGGTGCCGCTTCCGGGAACGATGGCCACTGAGTCGGCGTGGTACACCGACTTCAGAGTCGCGGAGATCTCGGTCATGACCTCCTGGAAGTTCTTGGACATGTGGTTGAGGGCGCGATCGGTGTAGACGACCGAGTACTCGAGCAGGCCGTCCGGGTCTACGTCAGGGTGAAGTGCTGTCATGGAACAACTGTCTAACAGCCGCTCTGTCGACTTTCCCCATTGCGTTGCGCGGGAGCTCATCCACGAGCAACCAGCGCTCGGGCACGGCATGTGTCGGCAGCTCGCCCTGCAGTCTCGCCGCAGCGCGATCCGGGCCACTCACGCCGCAGATCGCGGCCGCCACGACTTGGCCGAGTCGGGCGTCATCCATCCCGACAACAGCTGCGTCGGCGATCCCGTCCAGTGAGAGAAGCGCGCGCTCCACCTCGGTCGGATCGATGTTCGCTCCACCGCGGATGATCATCTCCGACAACCTGCCCGTGACCGACACAACGCCATTCGCATCCACTGAGCCTGCGTCACCGGTGTGCAGCACGCCGTCGCGAAACAGTTCCTCGGTCGCTTCGGGGTCATCGAGGTAACCGAGTGCACCGGTGAACGACCCGGCCCACCGACCCGAGCTCGCCGGTCGCACACACAGCTCACCCTCGATCTCAATGATCTCCACGTGGGGGAATGGGTAGCCATCGGTCACGACGCCTGTCGGGGCCTCGGTGAATCCCCACCGGCGAACGGGTCGCACACCAAACCTCGTCTCGAACGCGTCGATGACGTCCATGTTGATGCCGGCGCCGCCCACGATCACGCTCCGCAACGGAGCCAGGTCGGTGATGGTCTCTGCATGGACGAGGTCATGCAGCATCGTCGGAACCACGAACGCTTTGGTGACGTGGTGCGTCCGCACGTCTTCAGCGAACCCCTCGTCCCACGTGCGCTCCATTATGACCGCAGTGGAACCACGTAGAAGTGCAGACACGGGCCCGAGCAACAACATGTTGAGGATGCACAGCGACAGGGGAGTGCCAATACGTTCATCTGTGGCAGGCGGGTCTTCGTCGATGCTGACGAGCCCAGGCGCCAGCATCGAATGTTGTGAGTGCATCACACCTTTCGGCTGGCCCGTGGTGCCAGACGTGAACGCAACAGCAGAGAGATCTGCTGGCAACTGTTGAGCTTCGAGCACGCGTTGCATCAACGTCTCCCGGTTGCCCCTGGACAGCGTTGGCGGTAGCCCCACCCACACGTGGCCGGCGCGTTGGGTGGCAAGAAACTCGATCACGAGCTCGGCGGAGTTCTTGGCGCTCCAGAACACGAATCGCTCGGTGAGATCCTTCGATCGGTCCTCAACGGCGGTTTCGAGCTCGCCATAGGTCCACGTGCGCTCGCCATCGACCAGCGCGAGGGCCAAGGGGTCAGACCCCACGAAGATGGACGCGACAGAAGCCGGCCCGAACGGATACGGCTGAGGGTCGGCGTTCAGCAGATTCACTCGGCCGCAGTGAAGCTCAGTCCGCCGGGCCCGAACATACGTCGCAGAAGCGGTTCGTAATGCGACAGCGGTGGAGTGACCCCGTCCGGGTCGAACGCGGGCATGTCGTATTTGGCGCAGAACTCCTCGCAGTGGTCGTAGAACTCGTGGCCTTTGAGCTCGTCACGAGCGTTGCGATCCATCCCGATGAAGTGCCAGAAGTAGTAGCCCTGGACGGTGCCGTGATTCTGCACCATCCAGTGGTTGGCCGGTGATACGTAGGGCTTCAGGATCGCGGCGGCAATGTCGGGGTGATTCAAGGGTGCGAGGACGTCTCCGATGTCATGCAACAGCGCACACACGATGTACTCCTCGTCTCGCCCGTCCTGCTCGGCCAGATGGGCGGTTTGCAGGCAATGCGACAGTCGATCCACGGCAAAACCGCCGTGATCTCCGCGCAGGATCTCCATCTGTTGGATGACGCGATCGGCCACGGTGTGTTCGGCGTGATGGAGGAGATTGGGGATGATGATGTCCCAGTCGTCCTTGGTGCATTGGTCCATCCGGGTAAAACTCGCGCGAGTTGCCGTCATGGCTGTCACGTTACCGCAGGGTAATCCCGTAGGGTCGAGCACAATGCCTACACGACTTCCGACTCGCTCGGATTTGGCAGCGGTGATCCCGGAGTATTGCGCCGACCGTCATTTTGGCCGGTCGCTTCTCCACGCTGCCACGTCCGTCCTTCTTACCATCGCCACGGGCCTGCTCGCCTGGCGTTTCCTTCCACTCGCATGGGAGTGGGCGCCGCTCTGGCTCCTCTACATGGTCGTGTGCGGCACGTTCGCCACCGGCGTGTGGGTTGTCGCCCATGAGTGCGGACACCGAGCCTTCTGCCGTGGGACTAAACTGCAGGATTCGATCGGGTTCGTCCTGCACTCGGCGATGCTCGTGCCGTACTTCTCCTGGCAACGGAGCCACGCCGTTCATCACGCAAAGACGAATCACCTGACCGAGGGCGAAACGCACGTGCCCAAGGCCGATGGCACCGCGCAGGCATCTCGATCGGAACGTGCCGGTCGAGTGATGGGGCGTTGGCTGCGGGCAGTGGTGACCCTGGCCAGTCGCCTGGGCACCGGGTGGCCGATGTACCTGCTGGTGGGTGCGACCGGAGGGCCCCGCCGGGGGGTGACCAATCACTTCTGGCCGAAAGCGCCCTTCTCGCGGGCACTGTTTCCTGGCCGATGGCCCCGCAAGGTGATCCTGTCGTCGGCCGGAGTGGCGTCGACGATCGTGGTCCTCGCGTGGTGGGCGTTCATGGTCTCCAACCTGCCCACCGTTCTCGCGCTGTACGGCGGGCCGTTGCTCGTCGTGAATGCATGGCTCGTCGCCTACACATGGCTGCAGCACACCGACGTCGACATCCCGCACTATGACGACGACGACTGGAGCTTCGTGCGGGGTGCGTTCTGCACGGTCGATCGACCGTATGGCCCGGTCGTGAACTTCCTGCACCATCACATCGGCTCCACCCACGTGGCCCATCACATCAACGCGAAGATCCCGCACTACCGGGCCAAGGCCGCGACCCAAGCGATCGCCGACGCGTTTCCTGACCTGTACCGCTACGACCCAACGCCGATTCCAAAGGCGCTCTGGCGTGTCGCTCGCGACTGCCACGTGGTGGCCAAGTCAGATGACGGTTGGCGATTCAAGATCGCTCAGAAGAGCGAATCCTGAACGGCGAGCTCGTCCGGAACATGATCACCCGGCGTGATCGCAATCCCGAACAGATGCTGTGCGTCAGCCACGAAGTGATCGTCTGACCCCGGCCGTCGTATGACAACGGCGCGGCCCGATGCAGAGACCATTTCGATGTCATGGCTGCCCGAGGACAGCTTCAAGGGGTACGGGTGCAAGGACTCCCACAACGGGTTGTCACTCATCTCGAAACGCCAGTCCTCTGACGCTGCAGTGACCCGTCGGTCGGACGTGTCCTCCATCAACTGATGTACGGCCGCCGACCACCGGTCGAGCTCGGCCGCCAATGCTGCGTCCGGCTTGGGCTGCGTCAGTCCATCGAGCTTTCTGCGAATCGACACCGACTGGGGCAGTCCCATCTCGATGGTGATGCGATCTTCGAGCGAGCGGACGGCGAAGCCATCGGTGGTGTTCGCCACGACGCGGGCGAGCCACGCGCCCTGCTCGGCCAATCGTACTTTGAGCCGCGGTGCAGATGACGTCCCGACCTTGATCGACCCGTCGCGAAAACAGGCGAGGTAGAGGCTGTTCGGCTGCTCGAGGTGCCGCAGGACGGCGCCTTCCAGCTCACCCCGTGCTTTGTTGTGCGCATGGTGAAGCTGCGACGCAAACGTGGCGTCCACGGCGGCGCAGCGGTCACATTTCCGACCGTCGTGCAGTGGAGGGTTGTCGCAATCGAACCATTCGCCCGTGGAGTCGCGAAAGGGCCGGTGTCCGACGCAGGCGCGCTCGGCGTGGTCGTCGAGGTGGTAGTTGAGCGCGAAGCCCGAGACCGGCACCAGGGCCGATTCTCCGCGCGGGGGCTGGCGTACACGTAGGCGGGGTGAACCGTCCGACCAGGACATGCCTGTCACCACGAGAGGTTCGGTGTCGACCACGCGGCCGAGTCTGGCAGAGGGAGGGAGGGCCTTCCATCACGGGAGCTTGTATGCGAACATATGTTCGTGCACGGCCTCGCCTCCATCCTTCATGCCGACCTGGACGCGTTCTACGCATCGGTCGAGCAGCGGGACAATCCCGAGCTCCGGGGTCGGCCCGTATTCGTCGGCGGTGGAGTGGTGTTGGCAGCGAGTTACGAAGCGAAAGCCCGCGGCGTACGGACGCCGATGAACGGCAACGAAGCTCGTCGACTGTGTCCTGAAGGTGTCTTTGTCTCGCCGCGAATGGAAGCGTACTCGGCCGCCAGCAAGGACGTTTTCGACATCTTCCACGACACCACTCCCATGGTCGAGGGGATCTCCATCGACGAGGCGTTCCTCGAAGTTGGCGGACTGGGCAAGATCAGCGGAAACCCGCAACAGATAGCGCAGCGCCTTCGCGCACGGGTAGCAAGCGAGGTCGGCCTCAACATCACTGTTGGGGTGGCCAGAACGAAGTTCCTGGCGAAGGTCGCCAGCGGCGTGGCCAAACCGAACGGCCTGCTGATCGTTGATCCGGATCGAGAGCTCGAGTTCCTCCGACCCCTCGAAGTGGAGCGCCTCTGGGGTGTGGGCAAGGTGACCGCAGAGAAGCTACACGACGTCGATCTTCACACCGTGGGAGAGGTGGCCGACCTCCCGCTCGACACGCTCATCGGGATGGTCGGTGTCGCAGCTGGCCGAAAGCTGCACGCCTTGGCCCACAATCGCGACCCTCGACCGGTCACGGCTCGAAAGCGGCGATCATCAATCGGGTCACAACGGGCGATGGGCCGAGGCCCGAAGTCCCAAAGCGATATCGATGGGATCCTGCGAAGCATCGTGGATCGCGTGACACATCGCCTCCGTCAGGGCGAGCGCGTCGGACGAACCGTCGTGCTGCGCTTCCGGTTCGACGATTTCACGCGGGCAACCCGCTCCCACACCTTGTCCACGCCGACTTCGGACACCGAACTGATTCTGGGCGCGTGCGATGCACTGCTCAGCTCGATGAGTTCCACCATCAAGGAGAAGGGGCTGACCCTCCTCGGTCTGTCGATCACCAATCTCTCCAGCGCCGACGCCGTGCAGCTCGCACTGCCGTTCGCAGACGGCACATCACTCGATGATGCGCTCGATGATGTTCGGGAACGGTTTGGCAGCTCGGCGATCAATCGAGCAACGAATGTTCACCGTGACGAGGGGTTCAGCGTGCCGATGCTGCCGGACCCGCCTTCCTGAGGTCTATTGGTCGGCCTCGTGGTCATCGCTGGCATCATGATCCTCGCCATGGCCGTCGTCATCGGAGTGAACCTCCTGCTTGTCATCGCCATAGCCGTCGTCGTCAGCTTGGGCGGCCACGGCGGCGCCAAATCCGCCCAGCACAAGCAGGGCGAAGATGAGGCCAGCGATGGTCGCTTTGATGCCCAGTTTCGGTTGTTCGGGTGCGGGTTCGGTCGTGCCAGCCATCATGCCTCCATTGGTTCGCGTCCCATGATGCCATGTGGCTCCGCCTGCGCCACCGGATGGGCCATATGGCCCATCCCGAGAAGAGTGGCTTAAGTCACTCGGAAAACCGGCCGAGTTCCCTGTCACGACGAAAGGGGGCGGGGATGGCCTGCTCACATGCGGATTCGTGTCCGCTGCACCCTCATCTGAACGACAGCCTGGCTGGCTGGCGTGACTTCTTCTGCGACAGCACTGCGGAATGGAAGCAATGCGCTCGCTACGAGAAGAGCCTCACCGGTCAACCTGTGCCGCTCGCCTTGCTTCCAAACGGGAAGATGATCGGCGGCACCGCCGGCATAACCGGCGGAAAGCCACGAACAGGGGAAGCGGTGAAGTCCGCAGCCGAAACCAGCCAACCTGCGACTGAACCAGCCCACACGGCGACCACGACGAGGGTGTTGGAGGACGCTCGGACGGAGACGCTCCTGGATGAAGCTCGCAAGACAAAACCGTCGCGATGGAGTCGCTTCACCAACCTGTTCGGAGGATTCAGATGATGGCGTACTGGGACTGGTGGATGGGCGCACTGGCGCTCGGCACAATCACCTTCTTCTACCACATGCTGGTGGGTCGACGATTTGGCGTATCGAGCTCATGGGAACGCGTCGTTCACTGGAAGGTCGAGAAACGAGCCGAACTCCTGGACGACATCGCCATGTCCGACGCAGCCGCCTTTCAGGCAGCTCTGCAGGAGGCGACACGTGCCGAATTTGGCGACGACTCGAGCTCCGTGGCCGTTGCCGCTCCACCCCTCCAGCCCACACCACCTCCGGTCTCCGAATCAGCCCGCCTGCCATTGTCAGCAAGCCTGACGCTGCTGGTGATGATCCTGGTGGGTGCGTTCACCGCAGCGATCATCAACGGCCGATTCGAGCTCCGTACCGATATGGGGCCGGCATTTGCCGACATCGTCGTGGACGGTCCTCTCATGTGGCCAACGCTCTTCGTCGGCGGTGTCATGGTCGGCATCGGCACCCGCATGGCCGGAGGCTGCAGCAGTGGCCACGGCATGAGCGGCTGCAGCCGGCTCCAGCCCGTCAGCCTCCTCGCAACATCCGTGTTCTTCGGGACGGCCGTTGTCGTCTCGACCCTTCTCCTGAAAGTGATCTGATCATGACCAGTACCGTTCGCCCTCACATCGCGGTCGCCTTCTTCGGCGGCGCCCTCGGACTCTCTCTTGGCATGATCGGCTTCGGCGACTTCGCTGAGCTCAACGCCATGTTCACGTTCGGAGACCTCCGCATGTTCCTTACGTTCTGCGGCGCGGTCGTCGTCGCTGGCGCGTTGTTCTTCTTCTTCACGAGTGACCGACCGAAAGGTGCGCCGATCCACAGGGGAATCGTTCCTGGCGCCGTCCTGTTTGGCACCGGCTGGGCAATCTCCGGTGGTTGTCCGTCGATTCCCATCGTGCAGCTCGGGACCGGGTACCTGCCAGCGGTGGTCACGATGGCCGGAATTGCGGTCGGCATGCGGGCCTATCGCAAGCTGAACGCGAAGTACTTCCACTTCGACGGCGGCGCCTGCGCCCTCTAACGCTTCTGGCATGCTGGCAGGGTGAGTGCCCTGCACGCCCTGGTCGAAGCATCGAATGCGGTCGCGGCGACATCGGCGCGCAATGACAAGGTCGCCATTCTGGCGTCGTACCTTGCCGAGGTTGATGTGGATGAAGTGCAGATCGCGGTTGCTCTGTTGACGGGCGAACCGCGTCAAGGACGTATCGGCATTGGTTGGGCGACGGTGGCCGGTGCGATCAAGTCCCTCACGGCGGAACCCAGCGAATCGACCCTGACGCTGCATGACATCGATACCGCAATCGATCAAGTCGCCGAGACCCGTGGGGGAGGATCGGCGGCTGAACGCCAGGCGATCCTGCAACGAGTCTTCGACCTGGGCAGCGCGGCAGAACAGGATTTCCTACGAGCGGTGTTCACCGGAGGACTTCGCCAAGGTGCTCTCGGCGGGGTCGTCACCTCCGCGATCGCAAAGGCGAATGGCGTCAAGGTCGCGTCCGTTCGTCGTGCCGCGATGTTGCTCGGTGATCTGGGGGAGGCATCGGAGATTGCGG
>SHLQ01000168.1 GCA_004282895.1 Acidimicrobiales bacterium | reverse complement strand
CTCGCCGATGTTGAAGGTTTCGCGTACAAAGAAATCGCCGAAATCCTTGAGATTCCAATAGGAACAGTTATGAGTCGTATCCATCGGGGAAGAAAAGCACTCGAAAAGCAGTTGCACGAGTACGCAGAGTCCCGAAACCTTCTGCCCGATGACGACGACGCCACCGCGGACATGGTCGACGTGATCGAGCAGGACGCAACCGATGAGGAGGTGCCGGTGCCATGAGCAGCGGAACCGAACCGAGTGAGTCCGAGATCTTCGCCGCATCCGACCCGTTTATCGAGTCGACCGAACCCTTTGTCGGGGTCGACATGTTCAGCGCCGGCAGACCCACGCCGACCTTCGGTCAGCCGCCGGTTGTTGCTCAGGACGCAGTCTCGTGTGTGATGGTGCAACCCAGCCTGCCCATCTTTCTCGACGGCGAACTGGCCGGCCCCCAACATCGTGCGGTCGAAGCGCATCTGGCGGCCTGCCCGTCCTGTTCGCGGGCCCACAACTTTCAGGCCCGACTTCGTGGTGTCGTTGCGAGTAAGGCACTCGAGCAACCTCCCGCCGATCTGCGGAGTCGAATCGAGCAGGCCCTCCGGCTTGAGCAGTCCTGAACCAACCCGGGGTAGACTCCTCGCATGATCGCTGTCGTTTGGCATTTCTGGATTGCACCGTTCCTCGTGGCCGGCGCCGTATTGGCCATTGTGGCGACGGTGGTCGGATATCTCATGAACGTCACCGCCAAGCAGTACCCGCGGGGTAAGCAGAAGAAGCAGTGAGCGAGTCCGCCGCCGTCGATTGGGACGTCGCGCGCCGAATCGCCGCCCGAGTAAACCGCAACGAGCCTGACCTCGTCGGTGATGATCTGGCGCGTATGAACGAGCACTTCGCGGAGTTCACGGCCCTGGCCGAAGATCTCGTCGGCGAAGAAACTGGGCTGGTGTCCCTCGATGGTGACGCTCGCGGTCGTGTTGCGGACCGTGCCGCCTGGGTCGACGCCAACCTGCGGTCGTTCCAACGCCTGCTGAAGCCCATGCTCGACCAGATGGACGACAGGATGGGTGGACCAATGTCCACCGTCGGTCCCAAGATCGCTGGCGCCGAGCTCGGGATGCTTCTCGGCTGGATGTCCACCCGGGTGCTCGGCCAATACGACCTGCTCGTCGTCGAGGATGACGACCCGCACTCCCAAGACATCGTCTACTACGTCGGCACCAACGTGATGGCGCTCGAGAAACGATTCGCCTTCCCGGAACGCGACTTCCGTCTGTGGCTGGCGCTGCATGAGGTGACGCACCGAGCCCAGTTCACCGGCGTGCCCTGGATGCGCGAACACTTCCTGTCGCTCGTCAACATGACCATGGAAGATGTCGACCCCGACCCTCAACGGTTGGTCGATGGCCTGCGCCGAGCTCTCGAAATGAAGAAGGCCGGTGAAGACCCACTCGGTGAGGGTGGCATCTCTGCAGTCTTTGCCACGGAGAAGCAGCGCGAGGCTCTGGAGAAGATCGGCGGGCTCATGAGCTTGCTCGAAGGTCACGGCGACGTCACGATGGATCGCGCCGGCATCGGCCACGTCCATGGAGCGGAACGATTCGGCCGGGTGCTCCGGCAGCGTCGCCAGAACGCATCGAAGTTCGTTGTCTTGCTCCAGAGGCTGATCGGCATCGAGGCGAAGATGAAGCAATACGCCCAGGGTGAGGCGTTCATCGAAGCGGTCGAAGATCACGGTGGCCGCGAGTTACTCGATCGCGTGTGGGAATCACCCGAGCTGATTCCGTCGCTGACCGAGATCCGCGAACCCCAAGGCTGGATCGATAGGGTGTCCGTTCCGGAAGCGATTGGTGCCTGAACCAGCGTCGCTCGTGGCCGATCTGGCCGAGTGGCAACCACGGTGCACCTTCGACACCTCGGGCGCCCTGATCACCTGCGCAGTCTCCGGAGGTGCCGATTCGCTCGCACTGCTCGCTCTTGCCGCAGCGACCGGCGCTCCGGTGCACGCAGTCCACGTCGACCACAGCCAACGGGCTGGGGGTGATACGGAGGCGGCCATCGTCGAAGCTGCAGCAGACTCGGTGGGCGCCACGTTCACGAGTGAGACGGTTGCCGTCGAGGGACCACACAACCTGGAAGCCCGACTTCGATCCGCTCGATATGCAGTCCTTGGCCCCTCTGCGTGTACTGGCCATACCGCCGACGATCAGGCCGAGACCGTTCTGATCAACCTCATGCGTGGCGCCGGCATTCGGGGACTCGGCGCAATGCAACCCGGGCCCCGTCGGCCAATCCTTGCGCTGCGACGGTCCGATACCGAGCGCATCTGCGAATGCCTGGGGTGGGAGCCCGTGGTCGATCCCACGAATACCGAACCGACCTTCGTCCGCAACCGGGTGCGCCTCGAACTGATGCCTCTGTTGTCGGACATCGCTGGGCGAGATGTCGGGCCAATCCTGGCTCGCAGCGCCGACCATCACCGCCACGCCGCCGCGGCGCTGGATGCGGCCGCCTCCGCGCTCGATCCGACGTCCGCCGTCGATATTGCCAACGCCCCCCAAGCTGTTGCAGCCACGGCGCTCCAGGAGTGGATCCGACGCGAGCTTGACTCCGACTACCCGATCGATACCGAGTCTGTCGAGCGAGTGTTGTCCGTCGCCCGCGGCGAGAACGTGGCGGCCGAGGTGAACGGCGGCCATCGTGTGCAACGCTCGCAACAACGACTGAGCGTCGTTCACCGTCCACCAAATACCTAGCCACAAGGCGCAGTCCTGCGTGACACGGCGACTACTGTTCGTGACGCATGAGCGACCCCTACATTTCCGCGTACACCGAACGAATCGGGGGACGAGCAGCTGCCGACAAGATCGGCCGGGTTCTCTTGTCCGAACAGCAGATACGACAGCGAGTGAAGGAACTCGGCGAGGAGATCTCCCGGGACTACGCCGGCAAGCAGCCGCTGCTGGTCGCCGTCCTCCGCGGCGCGTTCGTCTTCATGGCCGACCTGGCTCGAGAAATCGAACTCCCGGTCGAAGTCGACTTCATGGCGGTGTCGTCCTACGGCCACGCCAAGACCTCCTCGGGTGTGGTCCGCATCCTCAAAGACCTCGATGAGGACCTCACCGATCGCCACGTCATCGTCGTCGAAGACATCATCGATAGCGGCCTCACGCTGTCATACCTTCGTCGCAACCTGCGTAATCGGGAGGCCGCATCGGTCGAAGTCTGCGCACTTCTCGTCCGGGAAGGCCGCCAGAAGGTCGACGAGGAACTCAAGTACGTTGGATTCGAAATTCCACCGGACTTCGTTGTGGGCTACGGCCTCGACGTGTCAGGCAAGTTTCGCAACTTGCCCTGCATAGCCGAGTACACCGGCGCCGGGCACGAGGAATGATCGGTCCCGCAAGAAGGTTGGCGTCATCGTGAAGAAGCTCTCCAAGAACCGGCTGTTCTTCATCGCTGCGTTCGTGTTGGCCGCACTGCTGCTCGTCAACGCTTTCACCGGCGGCGACGACCTCACCGAGCTCACCTTCACCGAGTTGGAGGCACTCATCACCTCCGGCGAAATCGAGACCGCGACGATCTACGACCGCAGCCACGTCGTGAGGGGCACCCTCTACGACGGCGAAGAGTTCACGGCGAGCTTTCCGTCAGAATTCACCGACGAGTTGTTCATCGAACTCCGCCAGGCGGAGCCACCGATCGATCTCGACAACGAACAGGAGCAAGACAGCATCTGGGTGCTGCTGCTCTATCAACTCCTGCCGATCCTGTTGCTCGTTGGACTGTTCTTCTTACTGATCAACGCCATGCAGGGTGGTCGCGGACTGATGAAGTTCGGCAAAGCCCGCACCCGTCGGCTCACCAAGGACCACACCATCGTCACGTTCGCTGACGTCGCCGGCGTCGACGAAGCCATCGAGGAGCTGGGGGAGATCCGTGACTTCCTGATGGACCCGAAGAAGTTCGAGGCCATGGGTGCGAAGATCCCCAAGGGTGTGCTGCTCTTCGGCCCACCCGGGACCGGCAAGACGTTGCTTGCTCGCGCCGTTGCCGGCGAAGCCGGCGTGCCGTTCTTCACGATCTCGGGCTCTGACTTCGTGGAGATGTTCGTCGGAGTGGGTGCCAGCCGCGTCCGGGATCTCTTCGAACAAGCCAAAGCCGAGGCACCGGCAATCATCTTCGTCGACGAGATCGACGCCGTTGGACGCCACCGCGGCGCCGGGCTCGGCGGAGGGCACGACGAACGCGAACAGACGCTCAATCAGCTGCTCGTCGAAATGGACGGATTCGAAGCGACCACCGGCGTCATTCTCATCGCGGCCACCAACCGACCAGACATCCTCGATCCGGCCTTGCTTCGCCCCGGTCGCTTCGACCGCCAGATCGTCGTCGACCGGCCTGATCTCGAGGGCAGACGTCGCATCGCCGAAGTGCACGCCCGGGGCAAGCCGATGGACGCGGACGTGTCCGTGGATGTCATCGCCCGACGCACACCAGGGTTCACCGGTGCCGATATCGCCAACCTGCTCAACGAAGCTGCATTGTTGGCGGCGCGCAAAGACCACAAACTCATTGTGCAGGACGACCTGGAATCCGCGATCGACCGCGTCATCGCTGGCCCCGAGCGCAAGTCCCGCACGATGTCCGACGAGGAGAAGGCGGTTATCGCCTACCACGAAGCGGGCCACGCCGTTGTTGGCCACGCAATCCCTGACGCCGACCCCGTGCACAAGGTGTCGATCATCGCCCGCGGGCGGGCCCTCGGATGGACGTTGTCGCTGCCGGAGCAGGATCGCTACCTGCAATCGCGTTCCCAACTCAATGCGGAAATGGCCGTGCTGCTCGGGGGACGCACCGCGGAGGAACTGATCTTTGGCGATCCGACAACCGGCGCCGCCAACGACATCGAACGGGTGGCGGAGATCGCCCGAGCGATGATCACCGAATACGGGATGAGTGACGAGCTCGGTCCCCAGAAACTCGGACACAAACACGGCGAACCGTTCTTGGGCAAGGAGATGGGCCACGAGGCGAACTACTCAGACGAAGTGGCGGCCGCGATCGACCGGGAAGTCCAGGCACTCGTTGATGCTGCACACGATGAAGCCCGCGAACTCCTCACCCTCCACCGCTCGGTGCTCGACCGGATGGCTGATGCACTCATCGAGCACGAAACGCTCGAGGGCAACCGCCTCGCGGAGATCCTTGACGGCGTCGCTCCCGTCGTCGACGAGCCAGGCGCAGCCTCGCACGGGCCGTCGTACGTTCCACCTCAACCGGCGGAACAGATGCGAGCAGAGGGCCGAGACGCGTAGGGTCGGCTCCGTCGCACAGCGTTCGGTGGCCCGACATACAATCCACGTCAACCGGCCGAACAGATGCAAGCAGAGGGACTAGACCCATGAGCGAAAGCGACATTGTTGTAGATCACGACCGTATTGAAGCAGCCGTCCGGGAGATCCTGGCTGCCATTGGTGAAGACCCCAACCGAGACGGTCTGCTCGAAACACCGGCCCGTGTGGCCCGAATGTGGTCGGAGATAAGTGCAGGCTTGCGGGAGGATCCCTGCCAGCACCTTCTCAAAACGTTCGACGTGGATCATGACGAGATGGTCATGGTCCGGGACATCCCCATGTACTCGATGTGTGAGCACCACCTTCTGCCTTTCGTGGGAACGGCCCACGTTGCGTACATTCCGCGTACGGGTGGATCGATCACCGGCTTGTCCAAGATCGCTCGTCTGGTCGATGGGTACGCCCGTCGACCGCAGGTACAGGAGCGGTTGACGCGCCAGATCGCCGACGCCGTCCGCGATGCCCTCGATCCTGCCGGCGTACTAGTGGTCGTCGATGCTGAACACCTGTGTATGTCGATGCGTGGCGTCCGCAAGCCCGGCTCATCCACGGTGACGTCCGCCGTGCACGGCATCTTCCGCGACAACGTCTCGACGCGTATGGAAGCGATGCAGTTCATCGATCGAAAGTGACCAGCGCCGCCTTCGACCACACGGGCGGGTTGGCTGCCCTCGACCATCCCGGTCCGCTGGTTATGGGCGTATTGAACACCACCCCCGATTCGTTCTCCGATGGCGGCAGCTTCATCTCCACCGAAGTGGCCGTTCAACGAGCGCACCAGATGCTCTCGGAGGGAGCGCACATCATCGACGTCGGAGGTGAGTCCAGTCGCCCAGGTGCCGATCCGGTTTCGGTCGCCGAGGAGCTCGCTCGGGTGATTCCGGTCGTCGAACAGCTGGCTGGTACCTGCGTGATCTCCATCGATACGGCAAAAGAGGAGGTCGCAGATGCCGCATTGGATGCCGGCGCACATCTGGTAAACGACATCACCGCCTCGCTGGAGGACGTCGCCGCACATCACGGCGCCGGGTGGATCGCGATGCACATGCTCGGTGAGCCCAGAACCATGCAGGACAACCCAACCTACGGTGACGTCGTCGCCGAAATTCACGACGAGCTTGCCGACGCCGCAAACCGGGCCACGAACGCCGGAGTGCAACGATTCTGGCTGGATCCGGGCATCGGGTTCGGAAAGTCAACAAAACACAACCTGAACCTGCTCCGCGACCTCGATTTGCTGACTAATGTCGGCCCCAAGATGGCAATCGGAGTAAGCCGGAAACGGTTCATCGGGCAGTTACACGCCGCCAGCGACGGTGTCGACGCAGTCGACGCCGGTGATCGTTTGGCCGGCTCGGTTCTTTGCGCCGCATGGGCCTATGGTCGAGGGGTGCACATTGTGCGGGCGCATGACGTCCGCGCGCCCGCACGCGCCGCCGCCCTCATCACTCCCTGAGCCCAACTCGAAAAGGAACGCATACATGGCAAGCAGTCA
>SHLQ01000167.1 GCA_004282895.1 Acidimicrobiales bacterium | reverse complement strand
CGGTCATGGTCCACACGGGTGCATTCGTTCCGGTCAGGATGCGGTCGAACGGCAGATGTAGCCGGGGAAAGTCATCATCGCCGTCGTCCGCGCCGATCGCACCCCATGTGCGAGCGAGCGTCCTCGCGAGATCGGCTTCCTCGGCGATAATGTCGCCGGCACGATCCCGAAGCCGACGCGGTTCGACCAAGACTACGAGACCGTCATCGGCGAGGTGGTCGATCAGTACATCGTCGGTTTCGACCAGCCACGGCAACCACGACTCCATGCCGTCGAAGAACTCACCATCGCTCAGGCGCTCCCACTGCTCGCGACCCCAGGGTTGGGTGGCTACGAGCTGGGCCGCGTGCTCGGCGATCTCGTTGGACGCCACAACTTCGCGGGCGGCATGGATCGCCACCTCGCTGCGGGCGATCGTCGAACGTTGGTCGGACACGCTGAATTCGGTGAGCCGGTCGACCTCATCCCCCCACAGGTCGATGCGGATTGGGGCGTCCTCGGTGCTGGGGAACACATCCACGATCGACCCACGAATCGCGAAGTTGCCGCGGTGTTCGACCTGCGGTTCGCGCCGATACCCAGCATCCACCAGCGCTCGAGCCATTTCGTCGATATCTATCTGGTCGCCGACACCAACCACGATGGGTTCGAGTTCGCTGGCGCCGGGGCCAAGGCGTTGCACCAGCGCCCGGGCCGACGCCACAACCACCTGTGGGCTGGTCGCCGGATCGCGAAGTCTCCAGAGCACCTCGAGCCGTCGACCCATCGTCTCCACGTTGGGACTGATGCGTTCAAACGGAAGTGTTTCCCACGCGGGAAACAGCGCCACGGCGTCGTCGCCGAGGTACAACGCGAGATCGCTGCGAATTCGTTCCGCTTCCGTGGGCGTTGGAACCGCCACCACGACCGGTCGACGCGTACTCTCCACCGCCAGTGTGGCCAACGCGAGCGGTCGGGCTGCCTCCGGAACGGCAACGACCGCTTCCCGACGCCCTAGCACCCCCACGATGCCGGGATCGTCGGCGAGCGCGCGGACAACCCGGCCAAGCGGTGCCTGCTCAGCGGTCACTATTGATGTCGTTCATTGCTGCGTCGACGCCGTGCACGAGTACCTGTTCTACCGCGTCGGCGCCGCGTTGCACGGCAATGTCGAGTTCGACGCGATCGGCCTTGCCGGGGCGTCGAAGAACGTAGTCGACCACGCCTTGGCGACCGGGTGGTCGACCGATACCCACGCGCAATCGCGTGAAGTCAGGGGTGTGGAGATGTTGTTTGACGGACTTCAACCCGTTGTGTCCGGCCAGTCCGCCGCCGGACTTCAGCTTGATCCGCCCGACCTCGAGGTCGAGCTCATCATGCACGATGATGATATCCGCCGCGTCCTCGATGCCGTAGCGACGAACGAGGTCGCGAACCGCCCGCCCCGAGTCGTTCATGAAGGTCGTGGGGAACGCGGCGACCACCAATCGGCCGTCGATACGAATCTCGGCGACGAGCGCCGCGTGTTTGGTCGGTTTGAGGCGTTCGTGGGCGCGTTCGGCCAACACCTCTGCGACTTCGGCCCCCACGTTGTGACGGGTGCCAGCGTACTTTTCGCCCGGGTTGCCCAATCCGACCACAAGCAGGTCGGCGGGCGTTCCCGTGCGTTCTTCGGCCTTGCGGCGGCCGAACATGATCTAGGCGTCCGATCGACGACTCAGGAGTCGTCGCCTCCGCCGTCGCCATCGTCGCCGCCCTCGGCGTCGCCTTCGGCACCTTCGCCCTCGGCACCTTCCTCGCCCTCCAGGAGCTCGGCGGCCTCGGCTTCTTCGTCGGCACGCATGGCTTCGAGCGTGGAACGGGTGACGACGCCACTGGCGACCGCTTCTTCAGGGTCGACGTCGGTGGTGACACCTTCGGGTAGTTGCAGGTCAGAGACGTGCAACGACTCGCCGACGGTAAGCGCACTGATGTCAAGGGTGATCTCCGTCGGGATGTCATCGGGACGGGAGTTCACCGGCAGCGAGAAGAGGTTCTGATCGACCATGCCCGATTCCTGCGTGACCTCGAGGGCCTCGCCGATAAGCGTGAGCGGCACATCGACGGTGATCGTGGCGTTGGCGTCGATTCGAATGAAGTCGACGTGAATAACATCGCGGCGCACCGGGTGGCGCTGGATGTCCTTGACAATGGAGAGCTGCTTGTCGCCGTCGATGTCGAGTCGAATCAGTGCGTTCACACCGGCGTCAGTGGTGAGAACCCGGCGAAGCTCGGGCCATTCCACGCTGACTGCAAGGGGATCGCTGCCCAGGCCGTAGACAACGGCGGGGACGAGGCCCTCGGCACGGAGCCTGCGGCTCGATCGGGTTCCGGCCTCGCGGCCAGTGGTTGCGGTGAGAAGTAGCTCGCTCATGGCGCCATCCTTCGTCTAGTCGAATTGTCGACTGTCGAGGCTACCTGCTGCTGCGAGAAACGCAGCTAGGAAAGGTTGTTCCCGCCAAAGATTTCGGAGACGGTGGTGTCTCGGAACACTGCGTCGATGGCTCGGGCGATGATGTCCGCAACCGAAAGCACCACGAGCTTGTCGAACTGCTTCTCGGGTCCGAGTGGAAGGGTGTCGGTGACGATGACCTTCTCGATGACCGAGTTCTTCAGACGATCCACGGCGGGCCCGGACAGAACAGCGTGGGTGGTTGCGGCGATTACGGACCGCGCACCCTTCTCGGCGAGCTGCTCGGCGGCCGCGACGATCGTTCCACCGGTGTCGATCATGTCATCAATGATCACGCAGACCTTGCCGTCGACGTCACCGACGACATCCTTGGCCACAACCTCGTTCTTCTTGCCCGCAACCCGACGTTTGTGCACGATGGCCAGCGACGCACCAAGTTGGTTGGCGTAGCGCTCGGCCACCTTCACCCGACCTGCGTCCGGTGACACGACGACGAGGTCCTCGTCGCCGATCGACCTCAGGTAGTCGACCAGCACGGGCATTGCGGTGAGGTGATCAACCGGCCCGTCGAAGAAACCCTGGATCTGACCGCTGTGCAGATCGACGCTGACGATGCGATCGGCACCGGCCGACTTGAACATGTTGGCCACGAGTTTGGCAGTGATCGGCTCGCGCCCGGCAGCCTTGCGATCCTGACGGGCGTAGCCGTAACACGGGATGACTGCCGTAATCCGTTTGGCGGACGCACGCGTCGCCGCGTCGACCATCACGAGGTGCTCCATCAGCGCATCGTTGATCGAGTTCTCTTCCCATGCCGAATGGGTGTTCATGATGAACACGTCGGCGCCGCGAATGGACTCGGAGAAGCGGCAATGAATCTCCCCGTTGGCGAACTCGGAGACATTTGCGTGACCGAGTTCCTCTCCCATGAGATCGGCCACATCTTGTGCCAGTTCCTGGCAGCTGCGTCCCGTAAGCAGCGCCAGTTTCTTCTTCGTTACTTGCTCCATGTGCCCCTCAATGCGGTCGCCCGGCACCGACTATAGGGGGACGAGTTACCGGTCGCGCCAAGCGGCTGGAGAACGATCGACGTTTTTATCGTTCGCGTACGGTGAAGGGTGCCAGCACCTCGTGTGGCGCCACGTCAGCGCCCGTGATCGAGCAGTTGGGAACGACCGCTCCGGCGCCGATGGTGGCGTTGTCCAGGTGGGTGTTTGGACCGATGAGTGCGCCGTCGGCAATGACGGTTGCGCCCTCGATGACCGTGCCGGACCGAATGATCACACCTTGGCCGATCACCACCGATGCATCGATCGTCACCTGCGCGGGGTCAGCCACCTGCACTCCCCTGTCGATCCACTCGTGCACAACCCGGCGCCGCATCTGCGTTTCAATCTGGGATCGGGACATACCATCGACGATCGACATCAGCGGCTCGGGTCGAACTTCGTGAACCACTGTGTGCCCCGATTCCTCGAGCGTGGCCACGGCGTCATTCAGGAGAAGTCGTCGACTGAAGCGTTCGGGCATCACGCGGCGCAAGGCGGGCATCAGCATGGATGCCCGCACGATCGCCACCGCCGGCTCGGCGGGCCGGGAACTCATCGGCTCGAGGATCGATTGGAGAACGCCGTCGTCCCCGAATGACAGAACCGGTCCACCCGTTTCTTCGCCTGGTTGCACCTCGGCGGGATGATTGTGCACCACGGTCGCGGATGCTCCCGAGCGCACATGACGATCCGTCAGATCCTTCAGCTCGTCCGACGTGATCTGGGGCGACGCAACCGAGAGGATGAGCACATGCGCCGTGTCACTGAGTGTCAGATCGGGTCCAATGAGATGGAGAGCACGGTCAAGGCTCGACACGACATCCGCGCCGTTGTCGACGAACTTGATGACGGCCTTGTCCTCTCTGGACAGCACGGACTCCCGTTCGACGATGGACTGCGCTACGCCGATGATCCCGACGCGGCGAGCAGAAGCACCAAGCACCGCATCGATAACCCAACCAACGGGGGTTGCACCCGCAATCGGCGCGAAAAGTGCCGTGTCGACGTCGTCCTTGGCTGTGTGCGATGACGCCACGCCCATAACAATCGCGGCTACGTGTGCAGTTCCCACAGGCCCATTGTTAGCGGGTTGGATGGCGCGAGGTGAAGACATTGCGTCAGAAGTTTCCGCACGCCTTCGCAGATTTGGCTGGCCGAGCAGGGATCGAACCTGCGACCTCCGGTACCAAAAACCGGCGTTCTACCAATTGAACTATCGGCCACTGGATGTTGCGTACACCAAGCTACCGCAGATGTACGCGCAACCGGCCCGCTGATGCAGCGAGCCGGAAGTCGATCGAAATACGGTTGGCGTGCCGACTAGCGGCCGCGTTGGCGCTGTGCTCGCGTGCGCTTAAGCATCTTCTTGTGCTTCTTCTTACGCATACGCTTGCGGCGCTTCTTTACAAGTGAGCCCATAGGGCGGTTACGATACCGCCGGGATCGTTCGGACAACAACGCCTGCTGCAGGAAAGGCCCCGTCGACGAACCACGAGCTGCCGCTTCCCGCCAACATGGGAGTGCGGCCGGTCGCATCGCCGAGCGCGTCGCGAAACCGAGCCAACTCCGGTGCGACGGAGAGAGCGGCCGGCTCGAGATCGTTCGGCCCGTCGGCCTCCGGGCCTCCAAGTTCGTCCCAGCGACGGTAGACGGCTGGGGTCGAACAGAACAAGGGCGGCGTGACGATCGTGAACTCCCGTTCGACGTGCGGCAGCGGCTCCACGATCTCCCCGATGCCGCGGACGCGGGCCCGCCCGCCGACAAGGCAGAACGCAACGTCGGCACCTATGCCAGCGGACGCGACGACGTCGTCGTAACCAGCCCATCGCAAGACGGCAGCGGCGTCTGCACTACCGCCGCCAAGGCCAGCGCCGGGCGGTATGGCTTTGTCGATGATCACCTGTGCATCACGGCCGGCGAGCCGAAGTGCGCGACTCACGAGGTTGTCCTCGGGGTCGCCCGCCAGTTCGGTGACGACACCGGAATCGCTGAGTGAGACACCGGATCCGCCCGGGACGATCGTGAGCTCGTCCGCCAAATCGATTGTGACCATTTCGGCATCGATCAGGTGATACCCGTCGTCTCGAACGCCTGTGACACGCAACGAAAGTGTCAGTTTGGCGAACGCCTTGACCACGACCGCGGCGCTCATCCTGCCGTCCGTTCCGCGATCGCCACCCAATCGAGCAACGAGAGCTCCTCGGCTCGAGCCGTTGGGTCGAGCCCGAGGGAACGCAATCCCCCTTCGTCGATCAGGGGCTTCAGGGACTTACGAATCATCTTGCGGCGCTGGCCAAAACCCATCCGTACCGCGGTGGCGAGTTCGTCGTGGTCGATGTCCGTCGGCGTGACCTCGTGGCGAACAATGCGAGCCAACGCGGATTCGACCTTCGGTCGGGGAACGAACACCGATGCCGGGACGTGGGCAACGATCTCCGCCCGGCCATATCTGGCGACAAGGACGGAAGGAATGCCATAGGCCGAAGACCCTGGCGTGGCGGCGAATCGTTCGGCCACTTCGGTTTGTACGAGTACACAGAGCGTCCGCACTCGGGGCACGTTTGCCAGAATGTCGATCACGAGGCTTGTGCCGATGTTGTAGGGAAGGTTGGCGACCACATGCAGCTCACTTGCCTCCGGATGCAGCGACGCCCAGTCCACGGTTCGGGCATCGGCCTCGATGACAACTGCGAGGTCGCCGAGCACCTCTTGGGCGGCGGCGGCGAGTCCAGGGTCGACCTCCACCGCGACCACAGAGGCGCCCGTCTCGGCCAACGCCAAGGTCAACGAGCCCAGGCCGGGCCCAATCTCCACGACATGATCGCCGTCGCCAACCTGTGCGAGCTCGGCGATCCGCCGCACGGTGTTGGGGTCGGCGACGAAGTTCTGACCGAGCTCACGCCGCGCATGAAGTTCGTGTTCTTCCAGCAACCGATACACGGTCGGTCGACTGTGGGTCATGGGCTTTGAGGCTAGAGCAGGTTCTTGCCGCAGATTGGCCACTGGTCCCAGCCACGCATGGCATACAGCGTGTAGGCCATGACGTCCTGCCATCCGGGCGAGGCATCGATTGGGTCGATACCCACGAGGAATGGCCAATGGATTCCGGCGACCCAGTCCCACGTCTGTTGACTGAACTGATAGGCGCCCCGGTAAAGACCGGATGGGCTGATCGCCCGATAGTTGTGTGTCGACTCGCACCGTCGAAGTGCATTCCACTGGGCCGCGGTTGGGCCTCCGGCTGGCGGCGGTACCCGACCATCAACCTGGGCCGGCGGGTTCGGCACATCCCCGGCCGCGGGCGGTTCGGGCTCAGGGGCTGGTTCGGGATCCGGTTCTGGCGCCGGTTCGGGTTCAGGCTCGGGT
>SHLQ01000166.1 GCA_004282895.1 Acidimicrobiales bacterium | reverse complement strand
TCTGCAATTATTGGTCGAGTACGGTTGTGATCTCGATGGGCGCCGCTCGAACGATCAAGGATTCGAGTGATGATCCGATGAACGTGGGCGTCGTCGTGAAACGACTCGTTGTGGTATCCGCTGAGGCCGGAATGTCGTTTGACAAAGAGGGAATCTGGCGCGTTCACCATGATCTCCCATACGTCGTCGTCATCAAGCAGAGATGCCAACGGTCCGTAGCCCGTGAGGTTCTGCATCGCCCGCTCGACGATTGCAGCTGGCTCGGCCAGGTCGATTGGACGCTGTCCTCGACGGAAATCTGCGCGCCACCGATCCACAACGTCGACGACGATCTCGCGGAGCTCCGTAGACTCACCGACCGAGACCGTGATGTTCAGGTCATTGGCTTGTTCGAGGGCCAGCCGTTCGATCTCCGCGAGCGGTGAGCCAACGTGCGACGCGGTGTCAGTCATCATCGCTCCACGTCTGCAGAGAGCCCGGTGTGATGGCAACCGGCTCCCGTTCGCGTTCCCCTGTTACCTCGGATCGGTCAGCATCACCTCGGTCAAGCATCGCCCCAACCGCCGCGGAGATCGGTGCAGCGAGCTGGGTGGGTAACTGCGCCCCGTCTGCGTGCACTGAATCGAGGTTGCGTCGTTCGGGAACGAAGACGGGTGAGGCGAGCTGGCCCGCCTCCGAGATTCGGCTGTGTAGCAACTCCGCCACCGCCGACGAAATCGCCGCCTTCGTTTTGGGCTGGCGAGGACCGCGATTGATACACAGCAGGATGCGTTCCGTCGAGACGCCGAGCTCGGTTGTCGATATGACAGAGCGAATCAGTCTCTGAATTCCCCACAGGCCAGGCGCACCAACCACCACGACGAGGTCGGCACGACGAACCGCTGTCCTGGCCAACCGGTTTCGGTCTTCCAGGTCATGGGCGCCGGTTTCTTCGGCACCGTCCAGGTCACCGGTGACTTCCGCGACAACGGTGCGGTAGTGGGTGGCCAACGACCGCCACGTTGCCTCGAGTGCCCGCCCATTGATACTCATCCAATCTCGCTCATGGCGCAGTCCGAGAACGAGGTGGTACCCCCGGTCGGGAAGATCATGAATGGTTGAGGCAACCTCCTTCATCTCCGGAATGCCGAGTCGATGGCTCTCCACGAGTTCGGTGAGGCCAGGAACCACGTCCCGTGCGTCGTGCATCTGCGCTTGGCTGGAGCGCAGCGCCATGTCGGCGAGAACCACGCGGCGGCGAGCGGGAACGGACGCGAGGCCTTGCGCAATCGCCATGGCAATCGTGGAGGTGCCCATGCCGCCCGACCCGGTGACGGTCACGACTTTGGTGTCCGTGCCCATGTTGACTCCAGGCGACGGTGGTGGCGGGCTTTCTGCTGCTCGACCGATTCGCTGGGCCACAGTGTCCAGTGTCGCCATGAGCTCGGTCGCGTCGATTCGATCGGACACCACGGCGACGGCACCCAACTCACGCCAGTCGCGGCTCGTGAGCCCAGGATCGACGATGATCGCGGCGCAGCCATGAGAGGCCGCGGCGTCGAGAAGGTCGCGATCCAAACCGGGCGTTAGCGCATCAACCAGCAATGCCGAAAACGGTCGGAGGGACTCGAGGCGTGCCAGGACCTCCGTCGTGGAGACACACTTCACGAACTCGACGGGTATGGCGGCCTCATTTGACCAGCTGCCGACCGCGCGGAACCAATCACTTCGGACGGGCGCAAGGCCGAGAACAACGAAGCGTTCGCTCACTGCACGACCTCTGGGATGACAACCTCAGGCGCGCTACCGATTCCAATGATCGAAACTTCGCCGGTCTCTGCCGCCAGGACAATTCGCGCCGCGGTATCGCCATCCGCCAGCCCGAGGCGGAGCACGGCGGTGGCACTCGTGGCGAAGTCGTCCGAGGAGCGTTCGTAGGAGATGACGGTTACCCGGTCGGCGACGAGCTCGGTGCGTGCGGGAGACCCGCCGTACGTGACGAGTATCGAAACGAGCTCCCCCGGGATCAACTGCGCCGGTGCGCTGTCGGTGGAGACCGGGACCGAGACCTCTGCCAGGCCATCTGCGGTTGCCGTCGTCAGGTTCGCGGCCTGAACGAACTCGTTCGTCTGCAGCGGCCCAAGAAGGACGGAGCCGTAGACGGACGTTGGATCCGATACGACGAACCCGACCTGTTCATCCAGACGAAGACGGGCCACACGGACGTCCTCGGGACCCAGGACGGTTCCTGGCGCCAGAGTGCGTTCGGCCAACACGACATCTTGAAACGTCGCGTCCTCACGCAGGTTGCCTGCAACGAGAACGCCGAGGACCGCCAAGGTGATGAACAAGCCGCCAAGAACGGCCCGTCCCGACGGCAGTCGACGCGAGGTGGTGATGACCGGGTTCTTCTCAAGCACAGTGAGCCCTTTGCAGAGAGTGAGGAACGTTGAAAGATGTTGAAAGATGCGAGATGGTGCTAGCTTCGAATTCATGGCGAACGCCGACGGAGACTGGTTGTCCACGAAGGAAGCTGCGGCCGCGCTTGGCCTCACGCCTCGAACCCTGTACCGGCTCATCGATGAAGGTCAGCTGCCGGCCTACCGGTTCGGCCGCGTGATTCGGCTCAAGCAGACCGAGGTCGACGCGTTCGTCGAAACCAGCCGAATTGAACCCGGCACGCTCGAACACCTCTATCCCGAGGCCGTTGGCAGCGATCAATCCGCCGACGCCTGAGCGCATCATCGGACGACCACTTCGTCGATGATGGCAATGGGTACAACCATGAGGTCGCCGTCGCCGTCGAGGCGAACGCTGACCTGATCCTCGCCGACAGAATCGACAACCCCGATCACGCGATTCCCGCCCCGGGTCATGATGGCAACCCGCTGGGCATCATCGAATGCGGTTGCGAGAAGATCAGCCATGTTGGGTCCGGCCACCGCTCCTGTGGTTCTCCCCCTTGCCAGGTGGGTAGAGCGGATGCCTTCGATCGCATCAAGCGCAAGCAGCCACCGTTGCGGCTCGAGATCGTCGCCCAGGACAGCCACGTCGACGCCGACCGTGGTCACCACGCCGCGATGATGTGCGCCCAGACGGGTCAGAACAGTGACCGGACGGCGCGCCTCAGCCAAATCGACCAAGGTGCCGCGGAACGTCCCGGAAAGCCCGTCAACGACCGCCTGGTCGGCGCGACTCTGGCGGGAGAGACGCGCTTCATCGCGGCGTGTCCCATCCGTGAACGACGAGAGCGCCTCGTCGAGGGGTGTTCGCGACGGGGTTTCACCGCGTGACGACCCCGCCGGATCCGTGTGCGATTCGTCTGCTGGCATACCCACTCGTCCCTGAAGGTCTGCACCGATGTTCCCGTGTGACGCCTTTGGCCACAATGGGTCGCGGGGACCAACGCTGGTACGATTCCGGCAGGAGAATCACACACATTGCCCGAAACTGACGTCACCATCAATGTCGCTGGAAACCATCTGATGGTTGGCCTGTTGGGCGAACGCGACCAGTATCTGCGGGTGATCGAGGATCGCTTTCCCGCGACCTCGTTGCACGTACGCGGCAACCAGATCTCCATCTCCGGCGACAAGGCCGAAGAAGCCGGCAAGGTCGTCGAGGAGCTCGTGCTCATGCTCGAATCGGGGCAACGGCTCGATCAACGCACCGTGTCGCGCACCGTCGACATGGTCAGCGACGACGAACGCCCCTCCGAGGTGTTCAACAGCACGGTTCTACGCACGGGCTCCGGCAAGACGATTCGGCCCAAGTCGGCGGGCCAGAGCAAATATCTCGAAGCGATAGCGAACAACGTCATCACCTTCGGCATCGGACCTGCTGGTACGGGCAAGAGTTGGCTGGCGGTGGCCATGGGCCTTCAGGCGCTGCAAGCGAATCAGGTGGAGCGCATCATCCTCACCCGGCCGGCCGTTGAAGCCGGCGAACGCCTCGGGTTCCTCCCTGGTGACCTCATGCAGAAGGTCGACCCCTATCTGCGGCCGCTCTACGACGCCCTCTATGACATGACCGACTCCGAAGGAGTCGCGCGTCTGCTCGAGCGAGGCACCGTCGAGGTTGCGCCGCTGGCATTCATGCGGGGGCGCACGCTCAACAACAGCTTCATCATTCTCGACGAGGCGCAGAACACGACGCCCGAGCAAATGAAGATGTTTCTCACCCGCATCGGCTTCGGCTCACGGGTTGTCGTCACCGGTGACGTGTCGCAGGTCGACGTTCAAGGCGGCCGCAGCGGTCTCGTGGCTCTCGAGAAGATCCTCGGTGGCATCACTGGCCTGGAGTTCGTACGGCTCACCAGCCGCGACGTCGTACGGCACTCCATCGTCCAAGCCATCGTGGACGCCTACGAAGTCAGCGACGAGAAACCACACCGATGATTCACGTCATCGGCGACAATCGGCAAGACCTTCACGCGGTGGACGTTGACCGTTGGCAAGAACTCGCGGCCACGGTCCTCGAGGCCGAGGGTGTCGATGGTGAGGTCGAGCTCAATCTCGCCTTCGTGGACCGGGTCGAGATGACAACACTGAACGTCGAACACATGGGTGGCACCGAGGCCACTGACGTTTTGTCGTTTCCCCTCGACGACGACTCGAGCCCACTCTT
This sequence comes from Acidimicrobiales bacterium, assembly GCA_004282895.1. Taxonomy (GTDB): domain Bacteria; phylum Actinomycetota; class Acidimicrobiia; order Acidimicrobiales; family SHLQ01; genus SHLQ01. Next base: position 2,410 of record SHLQ01000166.1, on the reverse strand, counting down.
CGAGGGGCAGCCCCGGCTGCTCGGCGACATCGTCATCTGCCCCGAGCTGGTGCACCAACAGGCACCGGGCGAACCGGCCGACGAGATGGCATTGATGGTCATACATGGCGTGCTGCACATCCTCGGGATGGATCACGCCGAGCCGACCGAAGCAGCCGAGATGAAGGCAACCGAACATCGCCATCTGGCCGCTTGGCGAGCCGCATGAACGACGTCCTGACCATGATCCTGGTCGTGCTGCTCGTGGGCATCGCAACACTGTTGAGCCTCGCCGAGGCGGCGCTGACGAGTATCAGTCGAGCTCGGGCGGGTGCACTCGCCGAGGACCAGGGCAACGGCGCCGAGACTCTGGTGCGACTGCTTCAGGATCGACGCCGGTCGTTGGCCCCGATCCTGTTGTGCGCACTGGCCGCCCAGCTTTCCGCCGGTGCACTGCTGGCCGTGATGGTCTATGAGCAAGCGGGGGCGGGCTGGGCCATCGCCAGTGTTGCTGGGTTGTTGGCGGTCATGTTCGTTGTCGCCGAATCTGTGCCGAAACACTGGGCGATCACCAACATCGATCGAGCCGCCATTCCCGCCGCCAGAGTGGCGAACCTGCTCAACCACATCTATCCCGTGCGATGGCTGGTGAACTTGCTGATCGGCATCGCCGGGCTGTTCCACAAACGAGGTCCGACTCGCGCGTCGCCCGTCGCGTCCGAAGAAGAAATCGTCGCCCTGGCCGGAGCGGCCGTCGCCGCGGACGTGCTCGAGGACAGCGAAGGGTTGATCATCCAGTCGCTCGTGCACTTTGGTGACACACTCGTCCGCGAGGCGATGGTGCCGCGTCCCGATGTGTTGTCGGTATCCGCTGACACGACCATCGACCACGCGATCGCCATGCTCGTCGAACGCGGGGTGTCGCGCATGCCCGTCTACGGTGACGACATCGACGACATCCGCGGCGTCGTACACATCAAGGACCTGTTCTCACGTGTGCAACGCGGCCGAGGCAGCCACTTCGTCTCGATCGCCATGCGCCCGCCCTACTTCGTGCCCGAGTCCAAACGAGCGTCCGAGCTCATGGGGGAGCTGCAGGGCCAGCCCGTCAGCATGGTTGTTGCGATCGACGAATACGGCGGCATGGCGGGCATCGTGACGATGGAGGACCTTATCGAGGAGATCCTCGGAGACATCGTCGACGAGTTCGATGCCGCGGAGGAACCCAAGCTCGAACCACTTCGGGTCGGGGAGTGGCGCGTCCACGGCCGCATGCCCGTGGACGAGTTCAACGAACTCATCGGCGCCGACCTGCCCGACGACGATTGGGACACGGTCGGGGGCCTGATCTTCGACTCTCTTGGGCACGTACCCGAGGTTGGTGAGGCGATCATCGAGTCCGGGTATCAGCTGATGGTCGAACAGGTCGAGGGTCGGCGGATCACCCGAGTACGCGTGGTGGTTGCCGAGCCGTCGGAGTTGGCCGAGTGAGTGACGCGCCGTTCCGTTCCGGGTTCGTGACGCTGGTCGGGCGTCCGAATGTGGGTAAGTCGACCCTGCTCAACCAGATCCTCGGCGAGAAGGTCACCATTGTTTCCGACAAACCACAAACGACGCGCAGTCAGGTGCGAGGTGTGCTTCATCGTCCCGGCGTGCAGCTGGTCTTTGTTGACACGCCCGGTATGCACAAACCGCGGGGTCCCCTGGGTGAACGGTTGAACAAGTCGGCCGAATCCTCGATCGGCGATGTCGATGTCGTGTGTGCGCTGGTGGATGCGACGAAGCCGATTGGGCCTGGCGATCGATGGGTGATCGAACGGTGCCCGCCGAGCACCGTGCTGATTGTCAACAAGACCGATATCGCCAAACCAGAGCAGGTGCTGGCTCAGCTGACGGAGGCCGCCTCGTTCGAACTCTCGTCCTACTTCCCGGTGTCGGCCAAGACGGGTGAAGGCGTGGACGAGCTGATCGATCACCTCATCAGCCTCATGCCCGAGGGTCCGCCGTACTATCCCGAGGAAATGGTCAGCGACGCGGCGGACGCCTTCTGGGTCGCTGAGCTCGTACGAGAGCAGCTGTTGGCCGTCCTGCGCGACGAGATGCCGCACTCCGTGGCCACGCGGGTGACCGAGATGGATTGGCCACACATCCGCTGCGAGATCCTGGTTGAGCGCGACAGCCAAAAGGGCATCGTGATCGGCAAGAAGGGTGCGGTCATCAAGGAAGTCGGCACGAAGGCTCGACGTCAGCTGCGTGAAGGCACCTATCTCGACCTCGTCGTCAAAGTCTCCAAGAACTGGCAAACCGAGACCGAACTCCTAGACCGCCTCGGCTACTAAGGGGTCTGACCCCTCGGCGCCGAAACGTGACTACTCGTTGTCACCGACCTGCCGCTATCCCCCTGTTTTCAACGAAACAGCCAAAAAGGGGT
>SHLQ01000030.1 GCA_004282895.1 Acidimicrobiales bacterium | reverse complement strand
CTGGCTCGTGTGATCGGGCTCGTACTCGTTGCGATCGCCGCCGCCGTGATCTATGCGTTGCGAGGATCGTTGCTCGGACGGCTCAGCAACCGTTAAGCCGGTGAGGCGAGGGCATCGAGTAGAAAGTCACGCTGCAGGTGCAACAGGTTCTCTGCGACCTGTTCCTGAGGCGTCATGTGCGTGACCCCGGACAGCGGCAACACCTCGTGGGGTCGGCCGGCTTCGAGCAACGCCCGAGAGAACGTCAATGTGTGGGCGGCGACGACGTTGTCGTCGGCGAGACCATGGATCAGCATGAGTGGTCGCTCGAGTCGGTGCGCGTCGTTGATGAGATTCGTTCGTACGTAGTGGTCCGGGTAGGTCTCAGGATGTCCGAGATAACGCTCGGTGTAGTGCGTGTCGTACAACATCCAATCGGTCACCGGCGCACCGGCGATCGCGGCATGTACGGCGTCCGGCCGCCGCAGCACCGCAAGTGCAGCCAGGTACCCACCGAAGGACCAGCCACGGATTCCCACGCGGGTCAGGTCGAGCTCGGGTCGCTCCGCGGCGAGCGCCTGCATGGCTTCGATCTGGTCGTCGAGCACCGGCTGGGCCAGATCGCCCCACACTTCCCGTTCAAACGCAGGGCCCCGCCCCGGCGTACCTCGACCGTCGATAACGACGACAGCAAATCCCTGGTCCGCAAACCACTGGGAGGTGGCGTAGCCGTTGCGCACCATTGTCACCCGTTGGGCGTGGGGACCTCCGTAGGGATCCAACAACACCGGTAACGGTGACCCATCGTGACCCTCCGGCAGGCACAAGGCCGCGTGCAGCTGGCGACTGCCGACGATGGCGAAATGCGGCGTGCAGGCGAAACCTGGCTCCTCCGCAAACGACTCCACCACCTGCGTGGTGCCATCGTTCCATCGGATCTGCGTCGATGTGGCGGCATCTGCTGTCGCCTGACTCACCACCATCGTTCCCCCGCCCACAACCGCCGACGCCGTGCCGTCGACATCGGAAAGCGTCGTGATCGACCCATCGGCGGCGACCCGGGCCACGACCGAGGTTGGCGCTGTCAGTGCCGTGGTGACGATGACCGAATCGTCATCGACCCCAGCGACCGACCTCACGTTGTGGTCGTCACCGGTTCGCAAACCGTCCGCGCCGACCAGTCGACGGGCCCCGTCCTCATCGGCAATCCAGAGGAGCTGATCCCCACGCCATGTCGGGGACCCAGGGATGAGCTCGACCCAATGGTCGTCCGTGATACGAGCCAACTCGGTCACTGCGCCGGACTCCGGATCCACCGCACAGAATGTGGTGGCTCGCTGATCCCGCGTCTGCACGGTGATCAGCAGCTGTTTCGACCACGAGACATCGGCGAGGTACTCGTACTCCCCCTGTTGCCAGTCGACCTTCGTGTGGGGTCCCTCATCCGGGTCGACGATCCAGAGTTCAACCGATGCATTGGTCGTGCCCGGCGACGGATAGCGGATCGGCCGCGGTTCGGTTGACGGTGCTTCCGGGGAGGAGATCCACCAGGTGTCCACACCAGCCACGTCCACCCGACAGGCGGCCATTGCGGATCCGTCCGGCGCCCACCAGAAGCCTCGGCTTCGCCCCATCTCCTCGGCCGCCACAAACTCCGCTGACCCCCAGGACACCGACTCCGAGTCGTCACTGGCGCCAGGAATCAGGCGATCCGTTGTCCCGTCGGTAATCCGCAGCGTCGAGCCCGAGACGTAGGCAACCGCTGACCCACCCGGTTGAGGTCGAGGATCGAACGCCGGCGAGGCCGACGCCATGGTCTGCGCCGAACCATCGGCGGTCGACACACGGAAGATCTCACCTCCCAACACGAACACGACGTGGTTCAGCTCGTCGTCCGTGGCGTAGCTCACCACACCACCAGCTTGTTCGCGCGCGCGTTCCCGGCGTGCCTTCTCCGCGTCGCTGAGTTCCGTTTCGACTCCGGCCGTGGCGGCGTCGAAGAGCATCTCCACATCACTGCCCTTCCGGGCGATCCACAGGTTGTTGGCTGAATCGAAGCCGTCGCTGGATCGCAGAAACGCCACGCGGTTCCCATCGGCGGCGATACGAAACGAGCGGGGAGCGCCGAGGGTGAACCGCCGGGTGAGGGCGTGGCGGCGGGGAAACGTTGCACGTGCGTCAGGAGTCACGCATTCATATTGGCCTGTGTGGCCCGAATGACCGATGATGAGGGGGTGAGTGAGATCCCTGTTGACGATGAGACCCGTGCTGCGCTGCTGCTGTTCAATCAGCGACTGGAAGAGTCCGCGGCGGAGGCGCGTGCGGCCAAGCGAATAGCAAAGGCTGAACGAGCCAAGGATGAGGCCGCATCGCGGGTACGAAACGTCGGCAACGACTCGAATGCCACGGCCGAACAGAAAGCCGAGGCCGAGACGGCCTACAAGGCTGCCGTCGACGAGTTCCAGCGCATCAAAGAGAACCCGGAGCCAGCCGAGTCATCATTGGCTGAGGTGTCCGCCGACGAGGAAGCTCCGACGCCTACAGCAGCCGCCCAGGAAGAAGGCGATGCAGAAGAGGGCGATGCAGGAGAAGACGACTCGGGAGAAAGCGATACGGACGAGGCCGCGCCAGCCGCCGAGTCGGAGTAAGACAGCTGCTGCCCTACTGCTTCTTGACGACGTAGGTGTCGGCAAAGCGGTCCATGACCGTGCGCCGCTCGTTGTCGGTGAAGAGGAACACGAGCGACACCAGGTTCAGCACGAGCAGGGCGAGCCCGACGATGATGCCCAAAATCGGAATGTTGCCGAGAATACCGACCAGACGGTTCGCGGTACGTCGTACACCAATGTTCCAACCGAGCGGTTCCTCGCCGTTTCGACCCACGATGCGCAGGCCAAGGGCCATCTTGCCGAGTGTGGCCGAGTACTGCGAGTTCATGAACACGTAGTAACCGGTCGTGATCAGCGAGGCGACGAAACCGAGCGCGATCGCGCCGCCGTCGATTTCCCCATCGGTTGCGACCGCACCTGCGACCGCAAAGCCGATGAACGGAATCGAGATGACGACGGTGACCAACCAGTCGATGATCGCGGAGCCAATACGAAGCCATGGATCTGCGAGCTCGCGCCCGTTGGCGAGCGCACCAGCACCGGGAGCGACGTAACCAGCTTCCTGCTGGACTCCCTGCTCCTGAGGGCCACCAACCCACTTCGATCCGTCCCACCAACGCACGGTTCCAGGAGGATCTCCCTCAGCGGGATACCACCCTGGGGGTTGCTGTCCATCACTCATGTGTGTTCACCACCATTTCAGACCGCACTTGGCGTCTCATAGTCAAAGGTGGGCAAACCTTACTTGTTCGCGATCGATCACGGCATGTCTTGCTTGCGACGGTCTTTCCTGCCCCATGGATAACGTGTGCGCGTGGCCGAAATCGACTACACCCTCCACGACATCCCCCCGCTGCAACGCCCCATCTTCATCATGGCGTTTCGCGGGCTGTTCGACATGGGAGAAGCCGCCACCGCGGCAGTCGACTGGCTGTCCATGACCCACAATGGTCATCCCGCGGCCGCCATCGACCCGGAGTCGTTGTTCGACTTCCACGAGGTTCGGCCCGAGGTCCGCATCGGCGCGAACGGCAACCGTGAAATCCACTGGCCCGCCAACAACGTCGTCTGGGCGAAAACCCCCGCGGGTTCGCCAGATTTGGTGCTCCTGAGCGGCGTCGAACCGAACCTGCGATGGCGCTCCTTCGGCCAGACGCTGCAGGACATCGCCACCCACGTCGGTGCCGGCCTGGTGGTGACGCTTGGCTCGACGCTGGCCATGGTTCCGCACTCGCGTGCGTTTCCGGTGGCGACATCGACCGGCGATCCCGAACTGGCAGATCGATTGCACATCGGCAAACCCACCTACGAGGGGCCAACCGGTCTGATCGGGGCGTTACATCAGCAGCTGCACACGACCGCAGGGATACTGTCCATGCGCGTGAGCGTGCCGCACTACGTGCCCGGCTCACCGTCACCGAAGGCAACGGCGGCACTGCTGGCCGAACTCGAGCAGGTGTGTGGCATTCCGACCGCCCACGTGGGTATGGCCGATGAGATTCGAGACTGGGAATCGCGCGTGTTCCAGGCGGTCTCGGAGGACCCGGATGTGCGCGAGTACATCGAGCAGCTCGAGTCAACGGCCGACGATGAACCGGCCATCGTGCGGGAAACCGAAGGTCTGGCCGATGAGATCGAGAGCTACCTGAAAGACCGCTTCGAGGAGTAGCTCAAGGCGACCCCACGCGATTCCGTAGAACGGGTATGTCAACCGTCGAGCGGCGCACTCGCCGCGAGGAATCTGCACAGCGGCGCATGCTGATGCCGTTGATCGCCGTCTGGGGCCTTGGTGCGTTGACGATCGCGGCGATCCTTGCGACCTACTCGCTCGACGACACGCAGCTCCTCCTCGACCCGACCTCTGTCGCCGGGTTGCCGTGGTACACCGGGCTGGTCTCCAACCTCGGTGTGCTGGCATGGACTCTCGGCACGGTCGCGGCTGCGGGGGCCGCGCATGTCGCTCACCTCGCCGGCCGCGATGCGGCGGCATCATTCCTCCGCCAAGGAGCCCTCCTCGCCGCGTTGCTCACTCTGGACGACCTCTTCCGATTGCACTCCTCGGCGCTGCCAAAGCTCTTCGGCGTGCCCAAGCTCGTCGTGCTGGCGGTTTACGCCCTGCTGGGTGTTGCCTGGGTTGTTGTACACCACCGCGAGATCCTTCGGACCCGCTGGGTGGTTCTCGTCGGTGCGGTCGCTCCCATCGGCCTGTCGGTCCTTTTCGACCTACTCGGCACGGGAAGCGGCAACTGGATCGTCATCGAGGACACGGCGAAGTTCCTCGGGGTGCTGGCGTGGGCCAGCTACTTCGTTCTGACCGCTCGAGACATCGCCTCATCGGTCATACGCGAACTGCTGCACCAACCGGTGGTTCCCTTCGACCAGGACGCGGTGAACGCGTAGACCACGCACGTACCGGTGGCGTCTGAAAGCATCGGGGCGTGGACCTCAACGTCATCCTTCTTGCCTGCGCCGTCGCAACGGGGCTGTTGGGCGGCTTCGGCGCCAAGTTTCGCACGAGTGGTACTCGCCTGGCCGATCTCGGCGTCGGCATCCTGGTGGGCCTGTTGTTCGTGATCGTGGCGCTCGTTGTCCTGGTGCTTGCGCTTGGACTCGATGTGTTCGGCGCCGTCCATCTGGTGTTCCTGGTGGCCGTCGTGGCAGTACCGATTGGGTCCGCGATCATCGTGATCCCTCACCTGCTGGACCGGGAATTTCGCACGCCGATGGTGGCGTGGCTGCTGCTTGTGCTCTCCATTGGTCTGGTCGGCGTCGGGCTCTGGGGCAGCTTCGTCGAGCCAACCCGCCTCAAAGTCGATCGACAGGCGCTGAACGTCTCCTCCGACGAGGTACTCATCGTCGGTGTGCTCGCCGATCTGCAGAGCACGACGGTTGGGGACTACGAGCGCAGTGCAGTGGAGAAGCTCGTGGCTGCAGAACCGGACATCGTCGTCATTCCCGGGGACCTGTACCAGATTCCCGACGAGGATCTCGACGCCACGATTCCCGAGTTTGTGGGACTGCTGCGCCAGCTTCGTGAGGCCGTCGACACGGTGGTCATGGTGAATGGCCACGCAGATCACCTCGACGTGCTCGAGGAGATGGCGGAGTCAACCGGTGTCCTTCTTCTGGATGATCAGATTGCTGATCTGCGGGTCAATGGCCAGAACATCACGATCGTTGGGCTCACGACACCCCTGAACGACGTCGACGAGGAGGACCGCGAGACCGTCGACCCCACGGTGCTCGAAACGCTGGCCGCTTCCTACGATGACGACGACCTCGTACTTGTCGTCACCCACAAGCCGGATCCGGTCCTGAGCTTGCCGGAAGATGCACCCGTGGATCTGCTCATCGCCGGACACACCCACGGTGGACAGGTGTCGCTGCCGTGGATCGGCCCGCCGTATACGCATAGCGAGGTTCCACAACAGGTCGCCGCCGGCGGGCTGCATCTGGTCGATGGCTTCCCGGTGTATGTGTCGACGGGCGTCGGGATGGAACGCGGTCAGGCGCCGCAGTTTCGCTTCCGGGTGAGGCCTTCGGTAGGGGTGCTGACGCTGCTGCCGCAGCCTTAGCGGCCTACGTCCACGACAACCCGGCCCCGGATCTGGCCGCCAATGATCTGTTCGGCCACGGTCGCGACTTCGTCGAGACCTACTTCGGAGGTCATTGCGTCGAGGTGCTTGTGGTCGAGTTCGGCCGCAAGACGCTTCCACGCAACCGTGCGCCGCTCCGGTGAGGCGTGCACCGAGTCGATTCCTGCGAGCGTGACCCCGCGAAGGATGAACGGCGCCACCGAACCGGGTAGATCCATACCCTGGGCGAGGCCACACGCCGCCACACAACCTTCCGGTTGGATGGCCGCCAGCATGTTCACGAGTGTGTGGCTGCCGGCAACGTCGATTCCGCCAGCCCAGCGAGCCTTCCCCAGCGGTCGGCCACCCTCGGCAGCCAGCTCGGCCCGGTCGAGCAACTCCGTTGCACCCAGCTCACGCAGATAGTCACCCTCGGCTTCGATGCGGCCACTCGACGCTACGACCTCGTATCCGAGTCGGGCCAGGATGGCGACCGCCACACTGCCCACGCCACCAGCAGCGCCCGATACGACGATCGGCCCGCGGTCGGGGGTGATGCCGTGCTCCTCGAGTGCAACGACACACAACATTGCGGTGTACCCGGCGGTCCCTATCGCCGCGGCATGGTAGGTGGACAGGTCCTCGGGCAACGGGGTGAGCCAGTCGGCGGAGACCCGGGCGCGCTCGGCCAAACCACCCCAGTGTCTCTCCCCCACATCCCAACCGTTCAGAACCACGCGGTCGCCAACGCCGAACCGGTCACTCTGCGATGACAGCACCGTTCCGGCGAAGTCCACACCCGGGATCATCGGCCACTGCCTCACGATCGGCGACGTGTTCGTGATCGCCAGGCCGTCCTTGTAGTTGATCGTGGAGTACTCGACTGCGACGGTCACATCACCCTCGGGGAGCTGATCCTCGGCGACGTCTGCGATCGAGTGGGTAACAACCCCATCGTCGTCGCGTTCGAGTAGTAGTGCCCGCATCGTGAGACTCCTTGATCACCGAAACCATCACCCTAGAGCGTCAGTCAATACGAGGCGTCGTTGGCGGCGCCACCGCACGAGCACGGTTGGAGGCCGACAACAAGGAGTAGTTCTGGAACGCCAACATGGAGAGGATCGCGACGCCGAAGAGATCGCGGAGCCACCACCAGACCAAGATCGCACCGGCAACAGCGATCACGATGGACACCGCTGCGGCGCGGCGCTGGCGGTCCATACGTGAACCTGGCATGACCTCGGTGAGGATGTGTCCACCATCGAGGGGAAGCACGGGCAGAAGGTTGAGGATGCTCCAACCGAAGGTCACGAAAAGCCCGATGTTGCGCAGGGTGATGGCGAAGTTTGTGTCCGGGAAGAGGCCGAGAATCGCCGCTGCGAGCACGACCACCCCCAGGAGTGCGCCGGCAAGTGGGCCGGCGGCGCTGATGAAGATCGACTGGCCCCGGCTGAGCGGGCCGGACGGGCGGTAACGCGTCAAACCGGCCATACCTTCGAGCGAGATCATCGGGCCGATCTCCGTACCTTGTGAACGGGCGGCGAAGGCATGGCCAAGTTCGTGGACCAGGACGGCAACGATTGCCGCGACGACGAAGGCAATGACGATGGCAAGGTCGCCTCTGGCGGAGGAATACCCCAGTAATCCGATCACCAGGATGAAACTCGAGTGGATCGAGACGGGAAAACCAAAGAGTTCAAAGCGAATGGCACCGTTTCCCATCACTACATCCTACGCGCTCGTGTATGGGCGTCAGAGACCCAGCGACGTCCGCTCGGCCGTGGTGAGGCAGCCCGCGATCTGACTGTTCACACGTGCGAGCTCGTCGGGGTCGCCGGACAAGTCGGCCTCGATCGATGTCCGGACGAACTCGCGGTCGGTGTACAGCTCGTCGATGCAGCCAACGGTGGGCGCGGACAAACCGACGTCGAGCTGCTCTGAAAGCGCCCGGCCCACGGAGACACAGTCCGCGAACAGGTCGAGGTAACGATCCTGAACTTCGACGTCCACGGCGAGGAAGTCGAATGGCTCAACGTCGAGTAGGGCGACCCAGAATGGTCGGTAGGAGTCGTCTCGACGCAGTGTGCTGGCAACACATGCGGCTTCGGTGGGAGGGAGCGGTCCACCACCGGCGGACAGTAGCTCGGAGGCGAAATCATCCACTGCCGCCGCGGTCGCGCACTCCTTCACGGCGCCGATCAACGCGTCTGTACGATCAAGACCCGCGGCCACGCCGTTGTCCACGCTGACGTCCGCGCAGCCTTGGGCGTCGATATCGAGGACGAGACCGGCGTCGGCCAGCTCGATGTAGGCACTGGCGTTCAGTGACGATTCATCGACGATGAACGTGGTGGTGGGACCATCGTCATCACCATCTCCATCCCCGGTCACATCGCCATCTCCGTCGACGACCACGATGGTCGTGCTCGTTGATGAAGTGGAGTCGTCCGTGACAACGTCGCTGTCGTCCCCATCTGCGTCGGCGGTGGTTGTGGTCGTCGTTTCGTCAGGCTGCTGCGGCCCCGGGTCGGTGTTCACCTGGTCGGCGCCGCACGCGCTCGACAACGCAGCGACGGCGAGCGCAACCAGAATGTGACGGGGGTGCGAGCGAAATGTGGACATGCAGCCCTGAGCGTAGATCGTGACGGTACATCCGTGCGATCGCCCGACAGACAAGACTGCGGGAATGCGTTTTGTACTGCTGGCACTCGTGGTGACGCTCACCGCGTGTTCCAGCGCCGCCGACCCTGGATCTCGACAGTTGGGCGAACCCACAGCAACGGTCGGGCGACAGTTGGGTGACCCCGGAGCTGGACGGGTGGCATTCGGTCCTCCCCCACGCGACTCGAGGGCCGTGCACGTCCTCGGTGCGTTCGAACAGCTGCCAAATGACACGACCTGGTCGGACGGCCTCCCCCCGTTGGACACCGATGTGGCGACGATCGCCACGGTCGCCTGTGAGTTCGGCTCGGACGGCTGCACATCCGACCTCCTGGGCAACCTCGCGTCCGCGGGCGTTGATGTAGTGAATCTCGAGCCGGCGGCGCGGCTTTCGAGCGCCGACAGTCTCGTCGATGCGATCGCCGCCGCGGAACGAAACGGCATGGCTATCGCCGGCCGCGACGACGCCGGAGCCCAGACGGCCCAAGCGGTCGAGAGTGGCGTTGGGACGGTGGTAGCGGTCCATTCCATCCAAATTGACTCGGCGGACATCAGCGATGTGGAGCAGTCACTGCGCGAAGAGGCCGATCGGACCGACGCCTCGATCGTGCTCGTCTCCTGGGGCGATGTGCAGGGCCGGTCACCTTCCGCGCAACAGGTCTCGATCGCTGAAGGCCTGATCGATGCCGGAGTCCTTGCGATCATCGGCAACGGGTCGGTCCACCTCCAACGGGTGGAACGCATCGGAGACGGTCTCGTGGCCTACAACCTTGGCCACGCCTTCACGAATCGGGCGGAACCGCTGGAGCGCGACACCGCCATCCTTCGACTGGTCGTCGATTCACCCACCGAGTCGAGTTGCCTGTTGCCTGCAACCGCGGAGCCGCAGGGCCCGACGCTCGACAACCCCTTGGCCCGATGGTGCGGCTAGACGAGCAATCCCCGCTCGAGCAGTTGTTCGCGTAGTTCCCCGGCGGACCGGAACAGCAGCGAATCGAATCCGAGGGCCTCTGCGGCGGAAATATTGGCCGCCGAGTCGTCGATGAATACCGCATCGGCTGGTTCAAATCCGTGGCGCTCGCACATGATGGCGAAGATCTCCGCCTCGGGTTTGATCACACCTTCGCGCCCAGAGATCACCAGGCCGTCGAACTCCTCGAGGAAGTCAAACTCATGCTGAATCATGCCGAAGGTGTCGGCGCCCCAATTGCTGAGCGCATACAGCGGGACCTGACGGGCTTTGAGCTCTCGAAGGATGGTGACCGACTCTTCGATCGGCCCGCCGAGCGTTTCTCTCCAGCGCGAGGCAAGTTCGTTGATCGTGTCTGCGTGCTCGGGATGGGCGGCCGCGATCCGTGCGGTCACCTCCGGTAGCGGCATTCCCCGATCGAGGGCCTGGTTGGCCTCGAGTGTGAACACATTGTCGAGAAAGTAGTTCAGCTCGTCGGGATCGCCGATGAGCTGGCCGAACAACAGGGCTCGGTCCCACGTGATGAGGACGTTGCCGAGATCAAATACAACAACCGAGACACTCACCGGAGGAGGATCAGTCCGGTGCCGTCACCGGCAAGACCAATACGTGACGCACGGTGTCCGGTTGACTCGAGCGTCGCGACCGCGGCGTCGGCTGCTTCCTTTGTCCCCACGCCGAAGACCAGTCCCCCCGACGTTTGTGCATCCGCCAGCAGTGTCACCAGAAGGTCGTCGGTGTCACCGGTGTCGAGTGAGTCGGCGATGAACTTCATGTTGCGTCCGGTTCCCCCGGGAACGGCGCCCTTCTCCGCGAGGTCATAGGCACCGTCGATCAGCGGCACATCGGCCACCGTTACTTCCACGTCGACACCGGACTCGGCGGCCATACGCCCAAGGTGACCGAGCAGGCCGAACCCGGTGACGTCGGTCGCACCTGTTGCGCCCGCGTCGAGCGCGACTTGGGCCGCCTCTGCGTTGAGTCGGGTCATGGAATCGAGGGCGGTCTGTAGAACGGAGTCGGAGACCATGCCGCGCTTCACTGCCGTCGTGATGACACCAATACCAAGCGGCTTCGTCAGGACGAGGTGGTCGCCCGGCCGCAAACCTGCGTTCGTCAGCAGTCGATCCGGGTGAACCTCACCAATGACGGCCATTCCGTATTTGGGTTCAGGATCGTCGATGGTGTGCCCACCGGCGACGACAAAGCCGGCCTCGCGGGCGATGTCCTCACCACCAAGCAACACCTCCGAGAGAAGGTCGCTCGAAAGCGCTTCGGTGTTCCACGCCACGAGGTTCAACGCAAGCAGAGGGCGCCCGCCCATGGCATACACGTCGGACACGGCGTTGGCAGCCGCGACGCGGCCCCAGGTGCGCGCGTCGTCGACCACCGGCGTGATGAAGTCCGCGGTGGCGATAAGGGCGCGGTCATCGTCCAGGCGCCACACGGCGGCATCGTCGCCGGAGGCAGCACCCACCAGAAGATCGGGATGTGTGGTTGGGGTGAGTCGGCCCACGACCTGGGCCAATTCGCTCGGGTCGAGCTTGCAGCCTCAACCAGCGCCGTGGCTGAACTCGGTCAGCCGTGGAGTTGTTTCTTCCATCGGGTCGATCCTCCTTCCTCAATCACACGAACGGTCCAAGCCTACGGGTGTTGGGTCAGAGGCGAGCGCTCAGCGCCTCCACCAGTTCGCCCACCTTGTTGGGGCCAATGATGCAGCGTTCGTCGGGGAGGTAGTGCACACCCTCGATCGTGACGACATCGAGTTGTGGCACCAGAGACCTCCAGGGATCGACGGTGAGCTCCACGCCTGATTCCGTCGCGGCGAAGTACAACGTGCGCACTTCCAATGGGGGTGGTTCGTACCCCAAGGATGCCCGCCGGATGACCGGACCGAGCTGGCGTTCCGCGTCGGCCAACGCGGGGACCCCACCTTGTTCACGGGTCTTGCGATACCGACGTCGGGCGACGGCGAATTCCGTGCGTTCCCGAAGTCGGCGAGCAGCCTCGGAGGCCACGTTCGCCAGACCATCGTCTTGCAGGAGGCTGCGGTATTTGTCGACGGGTGATTGTGGTTCCTCGACGTGCATGCCGCCCATCACCGTGTCGACCAGAGCCACCAGCTCCACCTCATCGCCCCGCTCGCTCAGCAGGCGTGCGATTTCCCAGGCGATGAGACCGCCCGTCGACCACCCGAGCAGCCGGTAGGGGCCAAACGAATAGGCGTTGTCCAACGCGTCGAGCATGACGCGAGCCTGGGCCTCGATGGTCTCCTCGATCGGCGAGCGGGCGTCCGCCCCGGGCAGTCGAAGACCGAGAACCGGGACGTCGCGGTCGAGCGCCCCAACCAGCGGCGCGTAGCGAATGAGGTTGCCACCCCCGGGCGGCAACACGATCAGCGGGGTTTGGTCACCGGTGGAGCGAAGCCATTCGACCAGGCCGCTGGACCTTCTCGTGGCGCCGGTTGCATACAGTTGACGGGCGAGCAGTCGCGGGGTGGGCGCGTCGACCAACTGGCCGATCGGAACCCGAACGCCGAGACGATCCTCGATTTCAGTTACGAGTTCAACCGCTCGCAAGGAGTCTCCTCCGAGGGCGAAGAAATCGTCGTCGGCGGAGACGTCGAGGCCATGGAAGGCAGACGTCCACACGTTGAGCATTGCGGCCAGTTCCGGCGAGACCGTTGCGTCCGTCAGCACTTCGGCCGAGCGCGGCTCATGGTCGTCGATCGTGTGCAGCTGGGCACGATCGATCTTGCCGTTCGCTGTTCGTGGCAGCCGATCAGCGACGATGACTCGACTGGGAATGTGGGTCGCCGGCAGGCGTACCGTCGCTCGATCTCGAAGTACGCGGCCGTCCACGTCCGCTGCAGTTTCCACCCAGGCGACCAGGCGGCCGTCGAGCTCATCGGCGACGGCGGCGGTCACTCCTTCGAGTGATGCGAGTGCATGCTCCACCTCGGCCGGTTCGATGCGGACGCCACCAATCGAGAGTTGGTCGTCGATCCGGCCGAGAAACTCGAGTTCGCCGGACGCCCGGGCAACGACGTTGTCGCCGGTGCGATAGGTGGGGCCATGGACGTCATCGATGAAGAACGCGTCCGTGTCGTCGGTGCCATCCACGTACCCGGCAGCAACGGTGGGGCCCGAAATCAGCAACTCGCCCGCAACATCCAGAGGAACCACGTCGTTGTTGCCATGTACCACCCGAGCCGTGACCCCGGGAATCGGGCCACCGATGGACACCGCGGCACCAACCTGGTCGCGCCCGAGTTCGGTCGCGGTAGCCCACACTGTTGCCTCAGTCGGCCCGTACTCATTGATGAGCGAAGCGACTGCCTGCGATCGGAAATGGCGTTCGATCAGCTCGGGCGGGCAGGCCTCGCCCGCAACGATGATGACCTCGAAGGATGACAGCTGCTGTCGGGATCGGGTCAGCATGGCGCCGTACAACGACGGTACGCACAACGTGTGTGTGGGTGCCGTGCGCTCGATCAGATCGAGCAAGGCATCAACGTCGTGGATCTGATCTTCCGCCGGGATGATGAGTTCTCCGGCGTCGGCCAGAGTCCAGAACAACCCGGCAACCGACGAATCGAAGCCGGCGTTCGAGAGCAGCAGGTACCGCTGGACCGGAGCGTCGTACCAGGTGTGTCGCGCGGAAAGGCTGGCCGCAAGGTTCCCTTGTGTGATGGGTACACCCTTGGGCTGGCCCGTACTTCCGGACGTGAAGATGACATACGCCTCGTCCGTCTCTGCGGCGTCATGCACGCGGGTAATTGGCAACACCGCCGCGTCGGAACGATCGATGTCGATCGTCAGGACATCACCAAGGCCCGGATGTCCCACGGCATTCGTAACCGCCGCCTTGATGCCGGCGGCGGCAGCGAGCGCGGAAACTCGTGCGGCAGGATGGATCGTGTCGATCGGCACGTACGACGCACCAAGCATCCAGGTGGCCATGATCGAGGCGGGTAGATCGATTCCACGCGGGAGGACGATCGCGACGCGATCCCCGACACCAACACCCGCGACGCGCAACCGCGCGGCGATGGACCGAGCGCGAAGGTCAAGGTCCGCGTAGGACTGCTTCTGGTCGGAGAAACGCACCGCGGGCTCATCCGGATGCCTGGCAACGCTGGCGGAGATAAGCCCGGGCACCAGCGCCGTCGCGTCGAGCGCCGCACCAACCAGCAGGGACCCCGATCGCTTGAGCGAGCCGACGGTGTCGTCCGGGGCTTCAACCATCGCTCCCAACGCACGGTCAAACCGCGCAAGGAGCTGACTCGCCTCGTGTTCATCGACAACCGACCCTCTGTACTCACAGCCGATGTCGATGTGTTCGCCCCGCAACTGCACAAAGAACGTGAGATCGTTCACCGCGGTACCGGAGGCGAGGATCTGATGGCCGATCTCCGATCCGTCGAAGCGTGCAGGCGCCAGATCCTCAACGGCGAGCATGATCTTCGATTCAGGTTCGGGCACGTCCCGCTCACGGGCGGATCGAATGACCTCGGCGAAGGGGACGGATCGGTAGTGCAGAGCATCCACGAGGAGCTCACTCGTCTGTTCGGCCACGGTACGAAGCGACGACGCATCAGGCCCCTGCACGATCAGGGGCAGGGGGTTCAGGAAGTACCCGACGACATCGGATAGATCGGGGTGGTCCCGAACGGAGGATGTGACGGCAATCTCGAACTGTGGCCCGTCGTGGAACGGCGCCAGCGCCGCGGTCAGCGCGGCCAGCGCGGTCGCGAACGGGGTCGTACCGGGGGCCGCCCGAAGCTCGGATGCTCCTACGGTGGCCACCTGCTCCACGTAGCCGTCCGCCAGTGTGCTTCTGCTGGACCGCAAAGCCAGCGAGCCGACGATCGGTGGTGGATCCCAGAGATCTGCAGCCACCGGGCGCTGCTCCCGCTGCCACTCCCCATGGGCGGCGTAACTCGTTCGCAACGCCGGGAGCCGTTCGTTTCGATAGGCGAGATCGATCTGGTCCCACAACACATCGAGTGAGCCGGCGTCGCTGCTGATGTGGTGCGTTCGCAACAACAGCGACGTCCCGCCCTCGACACTGCTCGATAACACGTGGGCGCTGACGAGTGGGCCGTTCACGAGGTCGAACGTCGTCGTGTTCAGCTGGGTTGCGGTAACGGCGATGGGTTGGGACGAATGACGGTGCTCGAATCGCAGTGCCTCAGACACGGCGAGTGTTCGCCGGTCGGCGCCATAACTCGTATGCAGCGTTGGCTGATGCGCCACCGCCGTTTCGAGCGCACGTCGCAGCTCGACCACGTCGGTGGTCGCGGGCAGGTCATAGAGTCGGGCGACGTTGTACCGCACGTCGTCGGGGTCGTTGCGCCACTCGAACAACATCGCCGATTCACCTGCGGAGAGTGGACGTTCGTCCTCTGGCAGCTCCGGGATGGCGAGCGTCGGACCAGCAGTGTCGGCGTCGGTGCCGTCGATGGCGTCCGCGAGCTCCGCCAGTGTCCGATAGCGAAACGCGTACGCCTCGGGCACTGCCTGGTCGAGCATTTCACTCACGCGAACGATCATCTCGAGGGCGTGGAGCGATGTGCCCCCCAGCGCAAAGAAATCATCGGTGACGCTTACCTCGCTCAACGAGAGAACGTCCGCCCAGATTGGCGCGATTCGCTGCTCCATCGAGGTGGTGGGCAACCGTCCCGGCACGACACTCTCCGAGCGGCGGCGGGCTGAAGGTGCGGGAAGATTCGCCATGTCGACTTTGCCGTTGACGGTCAGCGGGATTCTGGGGACGACCTCGACCGCCTGTGGCCGCGCATGTTCGGGCAGCTCGTCATCGAGCACCCGCTGCAGTCCCTCGACATCGAGCCCTTCGTCGCCGGCCACCCACAAGGTCAGCACCTCGGGTCGTCGCGGTTCGTAACCAACATCGGCCAGCATGCTGGTGATCGCCGCAAGCTCGACGTCGTCCATCGGATCGTCGAGCTCCTCCATGGCCTCGGCGCGCGTCTTGTGTCCGAGGCGAACATCCCAGCTGTATGGCAGGGCGTAGTTGTGGTGCCCCTGTTCGATCTTGTGCACGAAGATGCCCGCGGCGTTGATGAGGCAGTTGGTCGAACGTCCCGTGTCCGCGGGTCGTTCCCAGGTGCCAGACGATTCGAGGGTGTCGTACATGTCGCTGAGCGCAACGTCCACGTAGCGGTAGAAGTCGATGAACCGCACGCGCTCGAAAAGTGTGTCGTCGTCGAGAACGCTCGTGTCCATGTTCTCTGAAACGGCGTCGGGAGTGTGGTGGTAGGCGCGGCGAGCTTCGATAACAGCGGCATCGATCGCATCGGCATCGAATCGGTCGGCGCCGAACATGCCGGGGACAAGTCGGGTCTCGAAGAACTGCCCGCGCGACAATCCTGTCACGATGGCTGGAATCCCCAATTTCTCCGCCCGCTGCAACGCAATGGTGTAGATCGCCTTGTAACAGCCGTTGCACACGTTCGAGAAACGGCTCAGGCTGTCCCGGAAGATCTCGTTCATCGCGTCGACCGTTACGAATTCGTGGTCAGCTCCGAGCGCCTGCGTGGCGCGCCGAACGTTGTCCTTGGCCCCGTCGGAGATGAACCCATTGTCGAGCGTTACGGCCATCACCCGAGCGCCCAGTTCCACCAACCGGTACAGGGCATAGGTCGAGTCTTTGCCGCCGGAGAGAAGGTGGAGGACGTCGTAATCGCCGGTTGACGCATCGCGGGCGCGCTGCAATTCCGCCCGAAGGTCGTCCTCGGTGCGGAACCACTCCGCCGCCTGGGGGGCAACCAGCTCATAGGCGTGGCAGGCCGAACACACGCCGTCTGCGTCGACCACGATGTCGGGAACATCGTCCCCGAGACCGCAGCGCACACAGAGACGTGGACCCGCATGGGATTGTGGTGTCCACAGAGCAGCGACCGCCCGGTCAACACCCGCAACCGACTGCGCCACGGCCTCGATCTCGCCCGGCTCCAAGCGAACGCCGCGTACCTTGATCTGCTGATCGGCTCGACCGAGATACACCATTCGTTCGGCGTCGAGCATGCGTACGAGGTCGCCGCTTCGATAGAGCACACCGCCCGAATGTGGAACGAACTTCTCGGCGTTCAGGTCCGGCCGCTCGAGGTACCCGGTTGTCATCCCCGGCCGGTGGATGAACAGTTCTCCCACGACGCCGAGTGGAACCGGCGAACCGACCGCGTCGAGCACGTGCAGTGCAACACCGGGTGCTGGGCGGCCGATCGGCACCTCCGCGCCGACGTCAACCTCCGGGTCGTATTCGTGGACCATACAACCAACCACGGCTTCGGTCGGTCCGTACTCGTTGAAGATGCGAAGTCCGGGGCGACTGGCTGCCAGCAACCGATCGGCCAGGTCGGTGTAGAACGCTTCTCCCCCGACAATCAGTCCAGCGAGTGGATGAGATTCGTCGATCATGCGGACCAGCAGCTCGAGATGGGAGGGGGTCGCCTTCAGCAGGGTGACCTCGCCCTCATCGACAATCTCGCGCAGTGCGGGAAGACCTCCATCGGGGTGAATGGTGACGCGACCTCCGACCAGCAGGGGCAGGAACAGGGTTGTGATCGTCAGGTCGAAACTGAGCGAGGTGTAGAGCGCCATAACCGGTGGCTCGTCGCCGACATAGGCCCCAATCGCAAATCCGAGATACTCCGCGAGGCCCCGCTGGGAGATCGGGACACCCTTCGGAAGCCCGGTCGAACCGGACGTGTAAATCACGTAGGCCTCGTGATCCAACGTCGTTTCTGCGGGGAGGGGCGGCGGCACGGAGCTGGTTCGAGGCTCCAACTCGTCGATCTCGTGAAGACCGGTGAGGACAAGTGCGAGTCCCGCATCGGCGCGAATGTGCGACCGACGACCCTCCGGATAGGAGGGATCGATTGGCACGAAGGATGCACCGGCGCGGAGCGCGCCGTGTATGGCCACCAGCGCATCCACGCCGATCGGCATCTCAATACCGACGCGGCTTCCCGGACCGATACCGGCCTGTCGCAATCCCGCGGCGGCGCCGGCAATGGCGCGGTTCAGTTCGGCTGCGGTCAGCTCCTGCGCCCGACAACGGACCGCAAGCTGCTCAGGGTTCCGTTGCAGTTGGCGTTCAATGAGCTCGGCGACCGGAGCATCGAGTGGTGTACCCGGCTCAGGCGTGGTCAGTGGAGCCAGCAACAAGCGCTCGTCGTCCGCGATCAGGTCGATCGTCCGGATTGGCTGATCCGGGTCGACGAGCAGTGCATCGAGCATCTTCCCAAAGTGCACGGGAGCCCGGCGCCGATGGTCGGCGTCGGCGATCGCGTGGTTGATGTCAAGTGCGAGCTCCAGCTCACCGGTGCCGTCGTAGTCGAGGGCCTGCACCCGCAGTCGATGGTGCGCGTCGATGTGCCCGGGGTGAATCCAGCGGGTTGCGGTAGGCCTAGTTCCGAATGTCCCGAAGGTGGCCCCATGGACGTTTAGCACCACGTCGAACGACTGACGAGGGCTCGCTCCCGGCTGCGCATTCGTCAGTGTGGTGAAGACGGACGACGCGATTCGTTTCTGCAGGGTGGCAAAAGTGTCGTCGGGCTCGATCCGAATCGAGACCGGGAACAACTCGACGACCGGCCCAATCACGGTCTTGGCGTCTGCGGTACCGCGATGGTGGATCGGCAGACCAACGGCCAGTTCTTCCGAGCCGTTGAGACGCGAAACATACGAGGCGATCACGGTCAACAAAACGGCGGTCAGACTGAGATCGGGACTCAGCAGCCGAAACCGGTCAGCGAGGAGCTGATCAAGCTGCTGTTGGCGAGCCGGTGTCATCTCCACCCACCGCCGCTCAGCCCGAGTCGTGAGCTCACCATCCGGCACGTAGAACTCGGTCGCACTGAGGTCATGTGACGCGTCCTGCCAGTAGTCCCTTGCCTTCTGCCAACGAGGGGTCTCCGTTTGTGCGGCGAGGTCCCGGGCCAGATCTTCGTAGGAGCTGCCCGGTTCCCACGTGCCGTCATAGGCCGCGGCCACACCCTGGAAGATCAGTGCCGTGCTGGACGCGTCCGTGCCGATGTGGTGGATGTTCATCCACCATGACCACGAATCGGCTTGGTGTTTGATGAGGACGCTGTCGTACACGGATGTGCCGACGTCAATGGGCGTCGCGATTCGATCGGCCATCCACGCATCGAGCTCCTCGTGAGCCATTTCGATGACTGTGGTCGCCGACGTCGGCGCGTCGTGCGTGGAGGGATGGGGTGCGCCATCCACCTCGATCACAGCGAGGCGGAGTGCATCACTCCCGGCGACCACTGCGTTCACCGCATCCACGAACCGCTGCGGGTCGAGGAGCGCGTCGATCCGAGACACGGTCGCCATGTTGGCGAGAGGCACATCCGGATTGAGTCGCTGCGACGTCCAGATCAGCTGCTGGGACGCGGTGAGCTCGTTCCGAGGCCGGAGCCGGACGGGATGATCAGCCATCAGGCGGCGGCGGACCGCCCGTCGAGGTATGTGGCCATACGCTCGATCGTCTGGAAGTTCTCGAGCGTGACATCACCGGGGTCGACGGAAACCCCGAGACTGTCCTCCATCCACTGCGTAATGCGGATGACGCCGAGGCTGTCAACCGCTCCGGTGAGCAGGAGGTCGGTATCTGCCGACACCGTGATCGAGCCCAACACGATTTCAGTTTGGATGAAGTCAATCAGTTGATCAACCGCTGCAGTAGTCACTGTATGGTTCCCTCCGCGGCAGCTCGCGCGTCCTCACGCAATGCCCGTCGATCCAGTTTGCCACTTCCTGTGATCTTTTTCGAGTTGAAGATCACTGTTCGCGCGGGCGCGGCGTACCCCGGAAGCACCTCACGAGCCGCGTCCAGAAAGGCGTCCGCCTCGAATCCCTCGAGCGGCAGAATCCCCGCCACCACCTCATCTGCCCCGGTGGAACCCCGGAACGGCGTGGCTACAGCCGCCTCGATGCCGGGAAGGCGTTCGAGCTCTGCTTCGATCGCTTCCAATTCCACCCGGTGACCGCGAATCTTGATTTGCAGGTCCGCGCGACCCTCGAAGTGGAACTCCCCGGCCGAGTCCAGACGAACCAGATCTCCCGTGCGATACCACCGATGGCCGTCCTGCTCTACAATCCGCCCGTTGCCCGGGGTCGTCTCGCCGAAGTAGCCCATCATCATCGTTTCAGCCGCTACCCAGAGCTCTCCCTCGTTCAGGCCACCGGCACCGGGACCTGTCGCACCAGGCTCCGCAACGCGGAAGGTGGCGACGGACCAGGGCTGGCCAATCGGAAAGGACGCTGGCACCGGCGGAGCCGACAGGAGATATCGGCTGCACTGGTTGGTTTCCGCGGGACCGTACACGTTCGCAATCACCGCATGTGACGCGAACGACATGAACGTCTCGAGGGCATCGGGCTGAATCACCTCGCCCCCAAGCTGCACCAACCGGAGCGACGACAGGTCGCGGTTGGCGAGGTCGCCTCGCAGCACGAGCTGGTTGAGAAGGAACGGCACGGAATACCACACCGTCACCCGTTCGTCCGCTGTCCGCTGCGACAGGCTTGCCGGTATACGTTGGTGAACGTCGGGCATCACCACAATCGAGGCCCCCGCATGGGGAGCGGACCACAGAGCGAACGTCGAGATGTCGAAGTGATGGGGAGCGATGTCGGATACGCGGTCGTCAGGCACCAGCCCGAACGTTGCCGCCGAATTGTCGGCATAGGCCAGCGCACTCCGGTGGCTGTGCATGATGCCCTTGGGCTCGCCGGTGGAGCCCGAGGTCGTGATGATGTACGCCGGGTCACCGACGTCCACCTCGACCGGGTCGGCAGGCTCGAGCGACCCAATCGATGCGGCCGTGACGGTATGGGTGTCTTCGAGCGAGTCACACAGACCGAGTACCGCCCGAAGAGAAACCGACATGGCCAGATCGACCAGTGCATCACGTCGAAGGTCGTGGGTGATGACGACACCGATGTCCATCTGCGAACAGATGGCGGCCAGTCGTGAGGTCGGTGACCCCGGGTCGAGCGGCACGGCGACCGCACCGATCCGGACAATCGCATGCATGGCGACGAAGCCGTCCGCGCTCTTGAACAGTGAGACACCGACTCGCTCGCCCGGCTGCACACCTTCGCCGATCAGCGCAGCAGCCATCCGACCGGCGGCGTGATCGACCTGCTCGAAGGTGAGCTCTCGACCGATGTCGAGCACCGCGGTCCGGCCGCCGTGCTCACCGGCCGCTCGCGGCAGGATCTGGCCAAGGCTCATCGAGAAACCTGCATCTGCGCGGCCCTACCTGAACGAAGAATTGGCAAATGTTCCGCGATTCCGTGTCCGTGCATTACGTCCTTCGAGGTGAGCTGTGGTACCTGTAGGCAAGGTGAAGATCATCCCGCACCTAGAAGAATGTACGCCACCGAGGGGTGAGCTGGATGCAGACTCGCTGTCGCAGATCGCCCTGGCGGCGATCCTTGAGAACGATCATCCCCTGAAGGTGGACGCGTTCAGGTGGGCCGCCCACAACCTCGCGGACGACACCCTCATCCAGCGTGACCTGGACTGCACCTTCGATGAGCCCGGATGGCAGAAGATGGCCGCATCCGGCCTCCTGGGTCTGCTGGTCGAACCCGAGCTTGGCGGCGCCGGCCTCGACCTCTGCTCGGCGTTGCTCACGATCGAAGGGCTCGGGCACGGCTGCCGCGACGACGGCTTGACCTTCGCGTTGAGTTCGCAGGTGCTGACGATGCAGCTCACGCTCGATCGATTCGGCTCGACCGAACAACGCCGCGAATGGCTGCCGAAACTCATCGCGGGCGAGGCAAAGGGTGCGTTCTGCATGACCGAACCCGAAGCGGGCTCCGACTCCTATTCGCTGACGACCACCGCCACTCCGGTCGGTGACGGCACCTACACGATCACGGGAGAGAAGGCGTGGGTCACGATGGGCCCTGTAGCCGACCTGTTCATCGTGTTCGCCACGGTCAACCCCGATCTCGGCCGATGGGGAATCTCCACCTTCCTCGTACCCGCATCCACACCCGGGCTGACCGTTGGACCCAATCGACCGAAGATGGGAATGCGGACCACCCCCTTTGCCAACGTCACCTTCGAGAACTGCCTTGTTCCGGAGTCCGCTCGCCTGGGCAACGAGGGTGCGGGAGCGTCCATCTTCTCAGCGGCCATGGAAGCCGAGCGAGCGTTCCTTCTGGCCGGCGCCGTCGGCAACCTGGAACGGACCATCGACGACACGATCTCCTACGCCCGCGAACGGGAGCAGTTCGGGCAGCCAATCGGCGCATTTCAGGCGGTTGCGCATGCGATCGCCGACATGAAGGTCGCACACGAGACGGCGAGGACGCTGCTCTACAAAGCGGCGGCGCTGCAACAGACGGGTTCCCCCTCGATGATGGCCGCGGCCGTCGCGAAGCTGGCTGTCAGCGAGAACGCACTCGATGCCGCTCGGAGTGCAATTGAGGTTCACGGCGCACGGGGCTACGTGTCCGAATTCGAAATCGAACGAGATCTCAGAAACACAGTGGGCGGTGTCATCTACGGAGGCACGTCCGCCATTCAACGAAACATTATCGGCCGCCTCCTCGGGCTGCCGGCAGGCGAAAGGTAAGACCCTTGCGAATCACCACCCCCCGAACCGTGCGCCTGCTGTTGGCCGCGACGCTCGTACCGCTGTTCTTCATGCTCTTCGCCGAGGCGGCAACAGCGCACGACGGTCAGAGCAGCGTGATCTTTCTGGACATCTACCCCGACGGGACCGTCGAGGGACAGGTCGAACATCCGGTGGCCCTGTTGAATGAGGTGTTCGGCTGGGACATCGATCCCGAGAACGCCGACGAGGACGACATCGAAACAACGTTGGCCGTCATGACCGAATTCAACAAGGCCAGCCTTGTTCTCACCGGCGAGGACGGGTCCGTCTGGCCGGTTACGTTCACCGACTCGGAAGTGGTTCCGACAGAGAACAGGGTCTACGCCGGATACAACTTCGTGGTAGACCGCACATTCGATGAAGCGCCTCGGACGTTCGACGTCACCTACAAGGGCCTGTTCGAGGAGCTCGACGGCTACCCGCGGATCCCAGGACACAGTGGCTTTGTCACGATTCGCACCGACCCGGTTACCGGCACCTTCCTGAACGAGGCGGACTTCCAGCCCGACCTCATGACCGGCGCCGATCCGACAACGAGTGTCGACCTCGACAATCCGTCAACCGCGAAGGCACTGTGGGGCACGATCCTGCTCGGCATGGAACACATCTTCATCGGAACCGACCACATCCTGTTCGTACTCGTGTTGTTGTTGCCCGCGGTCATGCTGTTCTCCGCCAGCAACGGATGGGAGCCCGTTCCCACGTTCCGATCGGGTCTGTGGCGGGTGCTGAAGATCGCGACGATGTTCACCATCGCGCACTCGATCACCTTGACCCTGGGTGGTCTCGAAATCATCGAACTTCCGTCGAAGTTGGTGGAGACGATCATTGCGCTGTCGATTATTGCGGCTGCTCTGCACAATCTTCGACCGATCTTCTTCAACAAGGAACACCTGATCGCCTTTGCGTTTGGCATCTTCCACGGGTTCGGCTTCGCCGGGTTGTTGTCCGAGCTCGGTGTTGGCCGAGGACAACGACTGATCTCACTCTTTGGCTTCAACATCGGGGTCGAGATCGGCCAGGCGTTTATCATTCTGTTGCTCTTCCCGGCGCTGTTCCTTTTGCGGCGTACCGCCGTCTACCCGTGGTTCCTGCGGATCGGCTCGATCCTGCTGGCGCTGATCGCCGGAATCTGGGCGCTTGAACGAGTCTTCGAGACATCGCTGGGCATCGACGACCTCCTGGAGAGGTTCACGCGGGCGCCACGCGTGTTCGTCCTCATCGCCATCGTGACCGCCATCGCCATTGCCGTTCGTCAGGTTGAGGACGGTCGCGAACGGCTGGCATGAGCCAACTCAGTGCTGGGTGACCCGGCGGCGAATACCTTCGAGCG
>SHLQ01000165.1 GCA_004282895.1 Acidimicrobiales bacterium | reverse complement strand
GCCTCACTGCTCTGACCTCCGAGCAACTCGAGCGTGTCCCCGTGTCGCTCCGGCTTGGCCCAGCTGATGAGGCTGTCGATCGGATGCCGTACGAGAAAGACAACCGAACGAATGTCGTTTCGGCTGAAGAGTGACTGAATGCTGGAGTTGTTGAGCACGACGAAGTGATCGTTGGCGCGGACCCAGTCGCACAATCCGACCAGGTTCTGCTCGATCGTTCGCTGGGGGTCAGCGGCGTACCGGCCATGACAGCGCTCAGAGAAGACGTCGTAATTGCTTACCGTCACGTCGTAGTCAGTGGAAGGCATGAGCACTTCGCTCGGCTCAGCAGCAGGGTGCAACTCTGCCAGGTTCGCCGCCAAGAGCGAGCCCGCGGGATCCGCGTACGGTGGCATCCACGCGACATCGGGACGGACGAACGCTCGACCACTGCGTCGGAGCACCCGAGCTGTTTGGCTGGAACCGGTGCCACCTCGTGCGGCATAGATGCGATACGGACTTCGGTCCACGAGCGGTCGAGAGAGTCGGCGACCAACCTTCGGAAGCCGAAGCAGATGGCGTTGAGCGGAGAGGGCGGATCGGCGAATGCCGGACAGCTGGGGGCGCACGTCGGCATCCTACGATGACGCCAAGACACCCCGGGCGCATCGTCTGAAAGATCAGGGGTGTTATACGATTCGTCGATGGCACTGGAAATCGACATTTCAGACCGGATCTCCTCGAGTGAGGGGATGATCACACTTTCTGGTGTGCAAGCGTTGTTGCGGTCCGCCGTCGACCAGCAGCGGGCGGACATGGCCCGCGGTCTACGGACGGCAACACTTATCTGTGGTTACCGCGGTTCACCCCTCGGCAACGTCGAGGGTGCGTATCAGCAACATCAGGACGTCTTCGAGGCGGCGGATGTGCAGTTCATCAGCGGTGTCAACGAGGACCTGGACGCAACGGTCATTTGGGGCGCACAGATGACGACGCTGGAAAAGGACGTGACCTTCGACGGCGTCAAGGGCATCTGGTACGGCAAAGGTCCGGGTGTTGATCGCGCCGGTGATGCGATGCGGCATGCGATGTTTGCTGGTGTTGGTCCGAACGGTGGTGTGTTGGCGCTTGCCGGTGATGATCCCGAGTGCAAGTCGTCCACGATTCCGTCCGCTTCGGAAGGGCAGTTGGCCGACCTCGGTCTCCCTGTGCTGTATCCAGGCACCGTGGCTGAAGCCTTGCGTTTCAGCCTGTACGGCTACGAACTCTCCCGAGCCAGTGGATTGTGGTCAGGGATCAAGGTGCACACGGACGTGGCTGACGGCTTTGCCACGATCCCGGCCGACACGGGGTCCATCGACCTCGTGAGATACATCCATGAGGTCGACGGTGCTCCGTGGACGCCCACGGTCGACAACCGCCTGTTGATTCCGTTCTCGATGATGCTCGAGGAGGAACTGTTCGGTCATCGAATCGATGCGGCCCGGGGGTTCATGCGAGCCAACTCCCTCGATCGGTCCTACGGCGCGTCCGACGCCTCTCTTGGGATAATCGTGGCGGGTAAGCCCCACGGCGACGTCCGCGACGCACTCGTTCGTCTTGGGATTACCGAGGAGACACTCGCCGACTTCGGAATTCGGATCTACGTACCAGCCATGATCTCGCCGCTCGAGCCGGAGGGTCTCCGATCGTTTGTCGACGGGCTCGACACGGTCATGGTGGTCGAAGCCAAGCGGGCGTTCATGGAGACTCAGGTGCGCGATCTGCTGTACGGCGGGTCGCACACTCCCGCGGTGTACGGCAAGGTCGGTCCTGGCGGCGGCGCGCTTCTGCCCCGATCGGGCATCATTTCACCCGACCTGCTCGTCGAACCGCTGCGATCGATCATCTCGCTCCATGTCGATCCCGAACGGCTTCGGCGCGAACGCGAGCGAATTCCGCTGATTGCAGAGCCCAGCGGCGATGCTCTGCCTGCCCGGACGCCCTATTACTGCTCCGGCTGTCCCCACAATCGCTCGACGGTCGTTCCCGACGGCTCCATCGCCCTCGGCGGCATCGGGTGCCACTCGATGGCGCTCTGGATGGACCGCAACACCGAGGGCCTTACGCAGATGGGCGGAGAAGGCGCACAATGGGTCGGCGCCGCGCCCTTCGTCGGCAACCAGCATCGTTTCCAGAACCTCGGCGATGGCACGTTCTTCCACTCCGGGTCTCTTGCCATCCGCCAGGCAGTCGCCGCCGAAACGAACATCACGTTCAAGATTCTCTACAACGGTGTCGTCGCAATGACCGGAGGCCAGGACGCGGCGGGCGAGATGCCTGTGCCCGAGCTGACCCGCTGGCTCGATGCCGAAGGCGTGGCCAGGACCGTCGTGGTCACCGATGACGTCGACAAGTACGACCGGTCGGATGTGTGGTCGTCGACCAGCCGGATCGTCGACCGCGAAGAGCTCGATGCCACCCAGCTCGAACTGCGGGACATCCCTGGCGTCACGGCGTTGATCTACGACCAAGGGTGCGCAGCCGACCTGCGTCGAAGCCGCAAGCGCGGCAAGATCGAAACGCCGACGACACGGGTCATGATCAACGAGGCGATCTGTGAGGGCTGTGGACATTGCGGAGAAGTCTCGAACTGCATGAGCGTGCACCCGGTCGAGACGCCGTTCGGGCGCAAGACACGAATTCATCAGGAGTCGTGCAACCTTGATCTGACGTGCCTCGGGGGCAATTGTCCTGCGTTTGTCACCGTCGAGATCGACCCGAACGACCGGGTCGAGAAGTCAATTGGCGGCGCTTCCTACGCCACGGGTGACCTCCCGGACGAGCCAGATGTACCCGACGAGGCGACCATTCTCATCGTCGGCATCGGCGGAACCGGGGTCGTCACGGTCAGCCAGATCCTGTCCACCGCAGCGATGCTCGATGAACGGGTTGCGACCAGCCTCGATCAGACCGGCCTTGCGCAGAAGGGCGGACAGGTCATCTCGAATCTGCACATCGGTGGGGAAGGCCACGATGGGTCGGCGAAGCTCAACGAAGGTGACGCTGCGACGCTGCTCATCTTTGACATCGTCGGCGGGGCATCTCCCGTTGTGCTGAAGCGTGCCAATCCGGAAACGATGGCTGTGGTGTCGACGAGCAAGGTGCCCACCGGCTCGATGGTCACGAACACCAGCGCCGAGAAGTTCCCCGGTCTCGACCGGTTCAAGGGTCCGATCGACGCGGCTACCAATGCTGACTCGAATGTGTGGCTGGACGCGGAAGCGATCGCACGCCATGTGTTCGCCTCCCAGCCCGCAGCCAACATGATGGCGGTCGGCCTCGCGTATCAACTCGGTCGTATCCCGGTCTCGGCGACCAGCATCGAGCGGGCGATCGAGCTCAACGGCGTCGCCGTCGAAACGAACCGGTCGGCATTCCGTCTGGGACGTCGCCTCGCAGACGATCGTGAGCTCGCCGCGACCATCTCCGAAGAGGCCCGAGCGGTCGAGCCATCGCCGCCGGCACCCACCGATGCCGTACGCGCGATGGTCGCGTCCATCCAAACGCCGAGCTCGGCCCTTGTCGACATCCTGCAGTGGCGGCTCCCCGAACTCATCGCCTGGGGGGACGAGAAGTGGGCCCGGGCGTATGCGGCTGCGATCAACGACGTTCGCCGAGCCGAGTTCGCGGCGGGTATCGAGGGCACCCCACTGTCTGAAGTGGCGGCCCGTCATCTGTTCAAACTCATGGCCTACAAGGACGAGTACGAGGTCGCACGGTTGGCTCTCACGAACGACATGGGGGAGCAGGCCCGGGCCCGATTTGGCCCGAATGCAAAGGTGAGCTTCCAGTTGAAGCCACCGACGCTGAAGAGCGCCGGCTACGACAAGAAGATCAAGATCCCCGAAGGCACCGGAAAGGCGACGTTCAAGTCGTTGCTGAAGACGAAACGTCTCCGTGGCACGAAATTGGATCCGTTTGGGCGCACTGAGGAACGACGGCTCGAGCGCGAGTTGATCGAGGACTACCGCTCACTGCTGGGGGAATTGTCCCATGGCCTGTCGGAGGAGAACGTGCGCGAACGGGTCGCCGTTGCTGACCTTGCCGACATGATCCGAGGATTCGACGAGATCAAACTGGCCAACGTGGTGCGCTACCGGGAGGACGTGGCGTCGGCGATGGCCGCCCTCTCCGCCGACGACTAACGTTCGCGCCCATGGCCATCATCCATCAAGCCTCGCTCACACCGTCCAAGCTCGAGATCCTGCGGGACTACCTTCCGCAGATCCCCGCCCTGGCCGACTATGTCGACCAGAACCTCGAACACATTGGCGCCTATCGGTTCGATGATCCGGAAGGTCACGTCGGCGTCGAGACCCATGTGTTGTCCGGTGCGAACGGCGCCGTCCTGCAGATGCCACTGACCTATCGCAACGAGGCTCTGGTTGGTGCCGAACGCTGGTTGGTCGGCACGATGCACCATTCGGTCCTGGGTGATCGGTGGGTGTACCACGGCGCGGGTGACCCGGTCTACGTCGGCGAGCTGTTGCGGACGATCATGAGCGGCGGTACCGAGGTGGCCGAGATCGTGGAAACGCAGGATGGGCCTGTGCCCCGCGACTCCTCATTCCACGTGCAGGGAAGCGGATCGGATGAGCCGATCCCATCATCGTTCACGTTTGATGCTGGGATTGACGGCACCGACACAGTGATCCATGTACGCGACGAAGTGTTTGTGCACGAGATTGTGGTCCGCCATCTCCTGTCGAGCGCCGCGCCTGAGGTGAAGACGCCTCGGCTGGACGGTCAGGCGCACGGTGTGGACGAGTCAACGCTGTTGGCGTACCTGCGGTAGGCGATCTCGCTAATCCTTCGCGTCCGACCAGCGCTTCACGATGCTGACGTCGGCGACGAATCGGACCCGTGGGTCCGGTGACCAGTAGTGGGCGGCCTCCTGCACACATTCGGCCACCAAGGCTGCGACCTCGTCCGCATGTTCGATCGGGGTCAGCACGAGCAGTTCGTCATGCAGACAGAGCACAATTCGTGCGCCAAGGTGCCGCACTCGGCGTCTGACGGTGATGGCCCATACCTTGAAGAACTCGGCTGCGGCTCCCTGGATCAGAGCGTTCCTCGCGAAACGACCCCGGGCCGCAGCCACCGAGATCGCCTTGTCGATGTCGCCGGATACCGACGGATCCACCCACATCGGAACTCGCCGGCCGCCGGTCGTGAATACGTCGTGACCAAGCCGTCCGGCTTCGGCAGCTTCCTCCAGTAGTCCCATGGCGATGGGGTAGTTGTTCTGTAGCCCGCGTAGGGCGCCGGCGGATTCCCCAGTGGTCGCCCCGTACATCGCCCCCAATATCGCCACCTTCGCGACCTCGCGCGTCACTCCGAGCCTCTGCGCGACCGGTTGGTAGAGGTCATCGTCCTGCGTGGCGGCGACGAATGCTTCATCACCAGACACCGCAGCGAGAACACGGGGTTCGATCTGGCCCAGGTCGGCCCGCACGAGGCGTTCGGACGCCTCCGGGGCAATGGCGGTCCGCATGGGCGCCGGCAGGTTGTGCAGTCCCGCTGAAGCCGTCATTCGCCCGGCCGCGCCGTCCGAGCTGGTCCACTCGCCACGCAGTCTGCCGCCGGCAACATGTTCGGCCAGCCAAATCGTTCCGTAGGTGGTAGCGATTCGTTCGGCTTTGCGCCACGTGAGCAAGGCGTCGACGAGAGGTTCGGAGTCGCGGATCTTCTCCAGTCGCCACGCCCGGGTGTCCGGCAAATCAAGTCCTGCTCGACGCAACATCGTCTTGACCTCCGCCGGGTTGCGAAGGTTGACCTCCTGAGATGGCTGAAGGTGTCGAAGCACGAGCTCGTCGGCGCGTTCCTCCTCTGCCTGGGCGATGATTCGTCGGGCTTCCCCCTCGTCGATCGGAAGGCCATCGCGTTCGAGCTCGGCACACAACATCTCGGCGGCAGACTCCGAGCGGGCGGTCATGAGAGCCCGCTCGGGTGAATCGCGATCACCGAGAAGCGTCAGCTGCGCGTCGTGGGCAACGAACGCGAGCGATGCCCACCGAGCCATTCGGTCGGGGTTCTCCGTCCAGCCTCCGGTTGCCCACTCGGGTCGAAGGTGGCCATCGGGACGCAAAGGGTCCTCCGCGTTGTCACCTTCTTCGCTCGCCGCGTCCAGAAGACCGAGCTGACCCATTCGGGGGAGCGACTCTGTTGACAAGTCGTTGAGCCACGCCCAGGCCAGCGGTATCGATGTCTTCCAGCCCCCGTGCAGCAGCCGATGCACGGTGAGTACGTCCCAACAGCGGTCGACCGTGACCGAGTGGCGGGCGAGTTCCTCCGGGGTTGATCGGTCCCACCACACCCAACGGGGGGAGAGCTGTCCATCGATCTCGGCCACGACCGAACCCGGATCGTCACATTCGATCGCCCACTGCTGCTCTCCGTCGCTCAGTCCGAGGCCGACCCCTTCGGCGAGGGCAAGTGCGAGTGGGGCGCCCGTCTCCCGCCCATCGAGCTCAGCGAGGAGCGAGTCTGGCGTCACAACAGACGTGCATCCAGCGAGTTCTGGGTGAGCTGGCTGATCCCGTCCAGATCGAGATCGCACCAGTTCCACGCTCGCTCGTACTCGTCGAGCAGGTTTGTCTGGAACATTGGCGGGTCGTCCGTGCCGAGGGTGACGGTGATGCCCGCGTCGAGCATCGCGTTCAGAGGGTGGGACGCCTCGTCCGGCACGGCGTGGAGTGCCACGTTCGATCGAGGGCACACGTCGCACGGTATGGCGTGGTCGACGAGCATCTTGACGACGGTCGGATCCTGCATCGCACCGATGCCGTGCTGAATGCGCTTGGCCTCGAACTCTTCGATTGCGAACCGAACCTCATGGGCGCCGCCGTGTTCTCCGGCGTGGGCCACCCCTGGGATACCCAGCGACCGGGCCTTCGCATAGATCGACCCGAAGTCGTCCGTCGTCCAGGTGTCTGCTGGTCCACCCATCCCTATGGCAAGCACGTGGTCGAGGTCATGGTCGAAGACCTGTTCCATGGCAGCGGCGCAATCGGCAGCGGCCAGATGGGGAGAGAGGTCGGGGATCAGTCCCCATGTCATACCCGAGGT
>SHLQ01000164.1 GCA_004282895.1 Acidimicrobiales bacterium | reverse complement strand
CCGATGAGGATGCCGTCGAGCGCGAACACGACTCCGTTGAGCGGCTGCATCAGCGCCAGGTGAATCATGGCGACGACGGCCAACGAGATGACGGCTTCGTCGCCGGTGAAGATGTGGGGCAGGAAGGGTGCGCCAGCACCGAAGATCACCATCGCGACGACACCCACGACCACGCCCCAGTACAACACTCGGTTCGCTGCCACCCGGGCACCTTCGACGTCGTTGGCACCGAGGAAACGGCCCATCATCGACTGGCCGGCAATCGCCACCGAATCGAGCGCGAGTGCGGTGAAGAACAGGAGCTGGAGAGCAATCTCGTGTGCGGCAAGGGCTTCCGTGCTGATGCGACTCGCGGCGGCAACCGTGACGGCAAACGAGGCCCGCAGCGACACCGTGCGGATGAACAGGTTCGCTCCCACCCGCAGCAGGCGGCCGATCTCGTGGAGATCGGGGATAAGGCGAACCCCTTCGGCGAGCACGGCTCGGCCGATCCAGCCGAGGTACGCGAACGCCGCCAGCCACTGGGCCACAACGGTGGCGAACGCGGATGCACCGATCTCGAGGTCGAATCCGACGATGAGTATGAGTTCGAAGACGAGATTGAAGACGGCGGTGACGACCGCGACGATGAGCGGACGTGTCGTGTCCTGCAGGCCTCGCAGGTAGCCAACACCGCTAAGCACGATAAGCATTGCTGGAAATCCCCACAGGCTCACGACGAAGTAGCGGCTCGCCTGAGCGAGGACCGCCTCCGCATTGCCGTCGTCCGTTTCGCCGAGCAGGCGAAGAAGTGGGTCGGCTACCTGCCACATGATGAGCGCCAGGACGACGCCGAGGCTGATGGCGATCCAGAGCCCCTGAACCGCTTGATGGGCAGCCCGTTTGGTCTCCCCGGCTCCGAGTAGCCGCGAGACGGCGGCCGTGGTGCCGTAGGCGAGGAAGACCATGATTGCGTGGGCGCTGAGCAACGTTTGCCCCGCGACGCTCAGACCCGCGAGTTCATTCGTTCCCAGCAGGTTGCCGACCACGGCCGTGTCCGCCAACACATACAACGGCTCGGCCACGAGCGCGCCAAGGGCGGGGATTCCCAGCCGCGCAATCTCGGCGTCGAGAGCGCGGATGCTCGCGGTTCTGGCCATCGCCCGAATCTACGGAGATCTACGCAGATCTGTGGAGTCTGAGGAGCGCTATTTGCATCTCTTGCTCCACAGATCTGGTTAGGTGCGGTGTTTGAAACTGTCGCGGCGGAAGCTGTAGAGCGCGTCCGGGTCGACGGCGATGTCCACGACCGCCGGCTTGCCGCACGCCAGGGCTGCTTCGATCGCGGGCACGACCTCTTCGGTTCGTTCAGCGGCGAACCCGGCGGCGCCGTAGAGCTCGGCCACCTTGTCGAACGGAGGCGATGAGATGTCGGCGCCGATGTAGCGCTCGCCGAAGAAGTCCCGTTGATACGCCTTCTCCGCACCCCAGCACTGGTTGTTCATCACGACGGTGACGGTGTTGAGCCCGTACGTCACCGCTGTGCTGAGCTCGCTGAGTGTCATCCCGAAGCCGCCGTCGCCCATGAGGCTGATGACCGGCCGTTCGGGTTGCGCGGCCTTGATGCCGATGCCAGCGCCGAATGCGAAACCGACGAGTCCGAAGTCGAGCGGCGTGAACAGGCTTTGCGGTGACCAGTAGTTGAGCGCGTCGGTGGCCTGGAGGCACATGGTGCCCGCGTCGAGGGTGACGGCTGCGTCTTGGGGTATCGCGGCCCGCAGTTCCTTGAACAGGCCCGAGGGAACGATCGGATATGCGTTGGAGTCGGCGGCCTCGTCACGATCGGCGAGGTACGTCGTGCGCTCTGCCTCGAACGCGGCAGTCCAAGCCTCAACCTCGGCTCGAGCATCGAGTGTGCCGAGCGCGGCCGTCAGCTGCTGGGCGACGGTCGGCGCGTCGCCCCAGATGCCAACCTCCACCGGGAAGAAGCGCCCGATCGCGGTCGGTTCGAGCTCGACGTGGATGATCGCTGCCTTCTTGTTGATGTTGTCGTAGCTGTAGAACGTGCTGTTGAAACCGAGGCGGGTGCCCAACGCGAGGATCACGTCGGCCTCCTTGGCGAGGCGGGAGGCAACCACATTTCCTCGAGGGCCGACCTGGCCGGCGTTGAGTCGATGACCGAACGGTATGGCATCGCCGTGGCCGGGCGACGTGACGATCGGGCAGTTGAGTGCCTCCGCCAGGTCGAGTGCCTGCTCGTGCCCAGCGGTGTTCTTGATGCCGCCACCGGCCAGGATGACCGGCTTCTCTGCTGAGCGAAGCAATGTCGCCGCCCGCTCGATGGCGTCCGCGGACGCGGCGGGTACGTCGTCGGCCCGATACCCGGACGGCGCCTGCGGCGCATCGAAGTCGGCGGTGCCCGACAGCACGTCGCGCGGAAGGTTGACCAGTACCGGACCACGGCGTGGCGACATCGCCGTGCGGAACGCTTCTCGGAACATCTCCTGCACTCGGTCGGTGGATGTGACCGTCCACGTCTTCTTGGTGATCGGGGTGAACAGCGCCTCCTGATCAACTTCCTGGAAGGCGTCGCGATACACGTGACCTGAGGCCAGAGCTCCGGCAACGGCGACGACGGGAGAGAAGGCGGCCTTGGCTTGGGCCAGGCCGGTGACGAGATTCGTCGAGCCGGGACCGTTTTGTCCGGCGAGGATCACACCGGAGCGACCGGTGACCCGGGCGTAGGCGTCGGCCATGTGGGTACCGGTGCGCTCGTCCCGAACGCCGATGAAGCTGATGTCGGCCGCGTCGTAGAGCGCGTCGAACATCTCCATCGTGGCGGACCCAATCAGGCCGAAGACATGGCCGACCTGTTCAGCCTGCAGCGCTTCGACCGCAGCCTGACCGCCGGAAAGAGATCGACTCATGAGGTGCTCCTGAGGAAGTTGAGAATCGGTTCGGTGAAGAGATCCGGTTGTTCGATGAGACCGAGGTGCTGAAGCCCCGGGACGATGATGGTGGCCGCGCCGGGGATCTCGGACGCGATCGCCTCGGTCATGGCCGGTGTACTGCCTGCGTCGTGCTCACACGTCATGACGAGGGTGCGGTGGGTGATCGGCGGCTCCGGTCGGATCAGCTCGACCACACCGTTCGCCAGCACGAACCGACAATCGGCGTACGTCTGCGGATCGTTGTTCACGACCCAGTCGTGGATTTCCGCGACCCGCTCCGGTTCCGACTCACGAAAGCCGGGCGTGAACCACCGGGCAAGGGTTGCGTCGATGTTTGCGCCCGGGCCGGCGGCCGCCGAGTCGCGGGCTCGCTGCTCGACCGCCTCCTGGGCGTCGGGGGAGCGTTCATGGGGGGAGTTGAGAATCACGAGTTCATCCACAACCTCGGGATGATCGGCGGAGAGCCGCCGGTTGATCATCCCGCCAAGCGAGAAGCCAACGATGTGGGCGGACGTGATGTCGAGCTCGTTAAGCAGCGAGAACAACTGCTCGCCATAGGTGGTGAGCGTCGGTGTTTCGGGTGGCACGGGCGACTCGCCGTGGCCGAACAGGTCGTACGACAGGACTCGAAAGCCGACGGCCAAGGCCGGAATGTGATCGCGAAACGTGTGCCGGTTCAGTCCGAGGCCATGGACGAGGGCAATGACCGGAGAGTCAGGGGGCCCGACGATCTCGTAGACCGTGCCGTCGACAGCAACGCTCACGAGAACGCAGGGATGACTTCGTCGCAGAACAGCTGCATCGACTTCTTCTGCTCGTCGAGGCCAAGGCCAAGCGACGCGTAGTAGATGAATTCGTCGACGCCCAGCGCCTCGTACCGCTTGATCTTCGCGATGACCTGGTCGGGGGTGCCAAACATGAGGTTCTCCGTGAGCAGTTCGGAGGTGTACTGCTCGGGGTTCATGATCTCTTCGACCGGCAACTGACGGGGGAAGCCGTTGTAGACGTCGCCCTTGTTCTGGAAGAGCCCGGCGAACTGGCCGAGCTGACATTGGGCTGCCTTGACCGCCGCTTCGTGGCCGGCATCATCGGTGTAGAGCGCGGTGTGGCGCATGAGACAGAACACGGGCTTGCGAGCGTCGGGATTGGCCGCGAGCACGTCGTCAAGTTGTTGTTTGTAGAGCTCGGCCTCGGCATGAGGTCGAGCGATCGGCCACGTCATGATGTTGCAGTCGTTCTTCACCGCCCAGTCGAAGGTGATGGGGGAGCGGGCCGCAACCCAGATCTGGGGATTCTCCTGCAATGGCTTGGGCACCGACGTCGACCGGGGGAACTGCCAGAACTCGCCGTCGTGTTCGTAGTCGCCCTTCCAGAGCGCCTGCACGGCCGGCAGCATCTCGTGCATGTGCCGAAACGCATCGCTCTGCTTCAGGCCAGGGGAGATCCGATCGAACTCTCGTTGATAGGCGCCCGAGCCGATGCCGAATTCGAGCCGTCCACCGCTGATGACATCAAGGAACGCAGCTTCGCCCGCCAGCTTGATCGGATGCCAGTAGGCCGCCACGGCCACCGCCGTCCCCAGACGAATCTGGTCTGTGTGCCCGGCCCACCACGTCAGAATCTGAAACGGATTCGGTGCGATCGTCATCTCGAGCGCATGATGTTCCGCAGCCCAGACGATATTGAATCCGGCCCGGTCGGCCATCTGCACCATCTCGAGCGTGTGTTGCGCAACGTCGGACATCTCCGTCGTGTCGTCCATCCGTTCGAGGTTGATCGCCAACTGAAACTTCATCACCACAGGGTAATCGTGAGCTCTCCTAGTATTCTCATCGAATCGACCATGAGGAGACCCTGTAGATGTTGGACGTGAATGGCATTTCTGCGCTTGTGACCGGAGGTGCTTCCGGACTCGGCGAGGGCTGCGCCCGAGAGCTGGCAGCGCATGGAGCGAAGGTCCTCATTGCGGATCTTGATGAGGACAAGGGCAACGCCGTCGCCTCGGAGCTGGGCGGCATGTTCGTCAAGGCCGATGTGGCCGACGAGGAGCAGATGCAGGCCGCAATCCTGGCTGCCAGCGAGATGGGGCCGCTTCGCGCCGCCGTCAACGCCGCCGGCATTGGCCACGCCATGCGCACGGTCAACCGCAGTGGTGACCCGTTCGATCTCGCCCAGTTCGAGTTTGTCGTCCGTGTGAACCTCATCGGCACGTTCAACTGCACCCGCCTCGCAGCGGCAGAGATGTCGAAGACAGACCCGCTCGACGACGGCGAGCGCGGCTCGATCGTCAACTTCGCATCCGTCGCTGCGTTTGACGGCCAGATCGGTCAGGCCGCCTACTCGGCCACCAAGGCTGGCATCGCCGGAATGACTCTTCCCATCGCTCGTGACCTCAGCTCGGTCGGCGTGCGTATCAACACCGTGGCGCCGGGCCTGTTCGACACGCCGATCTACGACAAGATGGCGGCCGGCGGTCGTGATCCGCAGGAGTTCAAGGACACGCTCGGCGCGAGTGTCCTCTTCCCGAAGCGCCTCGGCTACGCGGCCGAGCTCGGCACCATGGTGTACGAGCTGCTGACGAACAGTTACATGAATGGCGAAACCATCCGAGTCGACGCCGGCGTGCGTCTCCCACCGAAGTAGAGGAACAACCATGGCAGACGAAGTACTCACCGAGATCCGCGGGAAGGTGATGGTCATCACCCTCAACCGGCCCGACGCAATGAACGCCGTCAACTCCGAGTTGGCCCATGCGTTGGCCGCCGCCATGGACGAGATGGACAACAACCCCGACGTCTCCTGCGGTGTGCTCACCGGCAACGGCCGCGGTTTCTGCGCCGGCATGGACCTCAAGGGGTTTGCTTCAGGCAACTTCCCTCATGTCGAGGGTCGTGGCTTCGGCGGCATCACCGAGCAGCCGCCGAAGAAGCCAGTGGTCGCTGCCGTCGAGGGATTCGCCCTCGCTGGTGGTCTCGAACTCGCGCTGACCTGCGACCTGATCGTCGCCTCCGAGGGTGCCAAGTTCGGCATCCCGGAAGCCGGCGTCGGTCTCTTCGCCGCTGCGGGTGGCCTCCTCCGTCTGCCACGCGTTCTGCCCTATGCCGTCGCCATGAAGCTGGCGCTGACGGCCAGGCCGATCACCGCCGAGCAGGCACTCGACTACGGAATGGTCGTCGAAGTGACCGAGAAGGGCGCCGCGCTCGATGCGGCCATCGCCCTCGCCGAGCAAATCGCCGCCAACGCTCCGCTCGCCCTGATGGCCAGCAAGGAAATCATCCGGGAGATGCAGGGCCGCACTGAGGACGAGTTCTGGGAATACCAGAAGGCGCACTACGCGACAGTCTTCAGAAGCGAAGACGGCATCGAAGGTGCGACGGCGTTCGCCGAGAAGCGCGCCCCGAACTGGCAGGGCAAGTAGCCAACAAGCCTTAAGGCACGTTGGGTCTACGCCTCGTGACGCAATAGGGGAGACCTGCTGGGTCGTGTAGCGCGGTCCAATGGTCGAACTCGCCTGACACGGTCGCGCCTGCGTCGACGTGCCGCGCCGCGACGTCCGTGACGTTTTCGCCGGCCGCAAAGTCGAGGTGGGCTCGGGCTGGCCCCGGGTCGTCCTCACCAAGTTGTTGCACGAGGATTCGCAACGGCAGATGCGGCGGCTGCGCGAACGACCGGAACTCGGGCATCATCGGCGGGTTCGCAGCCCAACCCGTGAGCTCGGACCAGAACGCAACATCGGCCTCGAAGTGCTCGTTCGGCACGTCCAGACAAATTTGATCTGCGGCGTGTGGGAGGTCGGGATCGATCGCAGGTGGCCGCTGCGCCTCCCCGCTGGCGGGCACGATACAGAACGGCACGCCGCCGGGTGTCGTGAGCACGGCGTGTCCGGGGTTTGCGATGAGTGTGGCGCCACAGGACACCGCTCGCTCGGTCCACGCCGGGATGTCGTTCACCACTAGGTCGAGGTGTACCGACGGGGGACCATCGCCCAGCCGCTGAAGCTCGAGGGTCATGTCGCCCTCGGCGGGCAGTAGGTGGACGTACTCGGGATGCTCCGGGTGGACATCGCCCCGTCGGGTCGCGGACACCGTGGCCCAGAAGTCACCGGCCGCTTCGAAGTCCTCGCCGGGAAGGTCGATCACAGCCTGCAGCCATACGATTTCCATTGCTTCATTCTCCATGTCTGGATGGTACGCGCAGGGCTAGCGTGGAGTC
>SHLQ01000163.1 GCA_004282895.1 Acidimicrobiales bacterium | reverse complement strand
GTGACCCCACTGCTGATTCCGAGCTGTTCGACAAGATCGTCAACCTGTCGAAGCGCCGCGGCATCGTGTTCCAGTCCGCAGAGATTTACGGTGGGTTCCGCTCCACGTATGACTACGGGCCGATCGGTGTACTCCTGTTGCGCAACGTCAAGGATCAGTGGTGGCGTTCGATGGTGCAGATGCGCCACGACGTGGTCGGGCTCGACGCCGCCATCCTGTCGCCGCCACAGGTGTGGGAAGCCTCCGGGCACCTCTCGAACTTCAGCGATCCGCTCGTCGATTGCACCAACTGCAACACCCGCCACCGGCTCGACAAACTCGACGACGTCAACACCTGCCCCAGCTGTGGTGCGGAGGGCAGCTTCACCGAACCCCGCGCCTTCAACCTCATGTTCAAGACCCACGCCGGCCCGGTCGAGGGTTCGGGCCACGAGGTCTATCTCCGCCCCGAAACCGCCCAAGGCATGTTCGTCGACTTCATGAACGTGCTGAACACCAGTCGCAAGAAACCGCCGTTCGGCATTGCGCAGATCGGCAAGAGCTTCCGCAACGAAATCACCCCCGGCAACTTCGTGTTCCGCACCCGCGAGTTCGAGCAGATGGAGATGGAGTACTTCGTTCCGCCCGGCGACGCGGACGAGTGGTACGAGTACTGGAAGAACGAGCGGATGAAGTGGTACCTCGACCTCGGCATGCCCGAAGCGAAGATCCGCATGCGTGAGCACGACGCCGACGAGCTGTCCCACTACAGCTCGGGCACCGCCGACGTGGAGTACTTCTTCCCGTGGGGTTGGGATGAGCTCGAAGGTATTGCGAACCGGGGCGACTACGACCTCACCCAACATGCCGAGCACAGCGGCGAACGCATCGAGTACTTCGATCAACAGGCCAACGAGCGTTGGGTTCCGCATGTGATCGAGCCGGCCGCCGGTGCGACTCGCACCGCCTTTGCCTTTCTTCTCGCCGCCTACGACGAGGAGACCGTCAACGACGACACCCGTACGGTCCTGCGCCTCGATGCCCGACTCGCGCCGTTCAAGGTCGCCGTCCTGCCGCTGTCGAAGAAGGACACGCTCACTCCCACCGCCCACGAAGTGTTCGACATGGTCAAGGGTCGGTGGATGAGCGACTACGACGAGACGCAGGCGATCGGCCGTCGTTATCGCCGTCAAGACGAGATTGGCACCCCCTTCTGTGTCACCGTCGATTTCGACACGCTTGAGGACCGCGCCGTCACCGTCCGCCATCGCGACACGATGGAACAGGACCGCGTGGCCATCGACCAGCTGGTCAATTACCTGAGCGAACGTCTGCCCTACTGACCCCGGTTCCCGAATCTGTGGAGGATGAGATGCACATGGAGCACCTCACGCTCCACAGATCTGCTGCGGTTGTTGGTGGTGGTCCAGCCGGCCTGATGGCCGCAGAAACCATGGCGCGGTCCGGGCTTCCCGTCACGGTCTACGAGCACAAGCGTTCCGCGGCTCGCAAGTTCGTCCTCGCGGGTCGAAGTGGGCTCAATCTCACCCACGATGAGGACCTCGAGACGCTGCTGAGCCGCTATGGGGATCTGCACTCTTCGATCGAAGCCGCAATCCGTGCCTTTCCTCCGTCGGCAGTGCGGGAGTGGGCAGAGGAGCTCGGCCACACCACCTTCGTCGGCACGACTGGCCGCGTCTTTCCAGAGGAGATGCGCTCCACGCCCCTCCTGCGTTCGTGGCTGCGCCGACTCGACGAGCTCGGTGTGGAGCTCCGCACCGGCCATCGGTTCGTCGGTTGGACGGAGGATGGTTCACTCCGCTTTGACTCGTCCACCGGGCTGGTGGAGGTAACGGCCGATGCAACGGTTATGGCGATGGGCGGAGCGAGCTGGCCGAGCACCGGCTCGGACGCAGGCTGGGTGGAGCCCCTCCGTGAGGCAGGAATTGAGGTGAACTCTCTCGTCGCGTCGAACTGTGGCGTGATCATCGAATGGTCTGAACACTTCGGACCACGATTCGCCGGCACCCCGCTCAAGAACGTGACGCTCACGGTTGGGGGAGCGTCCCGCCGGGGTGACCCTGTCGTGACGTCGACCGGCCTCGAGAGTGGACCGGTCTATGCCCTCGTGCCCGAGATCCGCGACCAGCTCGCGGGTCCCGGTGTGATTGTGTACGCCGATATGCAACCCGACCGATCTCACGCCCAGCTGGTTGCGCACCTCACGTCCAAGCGCCGCCCGAAGGACTCGCTCTCCACCTGGCTGCGCCGAGCCGGACTGGAGCCGGTCACGATCGGGCTGCTCCGTGAAGCCACCGGCAACAACGTCCCAACCAACGCCGATGAGTTGGCCGAACTCCTCAAGGCCGCCCCGATCCCGATCACGGGACTGTCGTCGCTCGACCGTGCGATCTCTTCGGCTGGAGGGGTGGCGATGAGTGAACTCGACGACAGCTTCATGCTTCAGAAGATGCCTGACACATACGTCATCGGCGAGATGCTCGACTGGGACGCCCCCACCGGCGGCTATCTCCTGCAGGCGTGCTTCAGCATGGGAAGACAGGCCGGTGCGGCGGCCGTGACCCGAGCTCTCGCCTGACCGTTTGTCGGCCACGGCTAGTAGGTTCGCGACATGGGAATCGTCGACGAGGACGTGGAGCGGGTTCGGCAACAGACCGACATCGTGAAACTGATCTCGGAGCACACACAG
The DNA here is from genome assembly GCA_004282895.1 of Acidimicrobiales bacterium. Classification (GTDB taxonomy): domain Bacteria; phylum Actinomycetota; class Acidimicrobiia; order Acidimicrobiales; family SHLQ01; genus SHLQ01. The sequence continues at coordinate 4,535 of SHLQ01000163.1, read as the reverse complement.
CTCAAGCGGGTCGGACGCCGCTGGAGTGGCCTGTGTCCTTTCCATACGGAGAAGACAGGGTCCTTCTCGGTGAATGCGGAAGAGGGGTTGTACCACTGCTTCGGCTGCAAGAAGAGTGGCGACGCCATCACGTTCGTGCGCGAGCTTGAACACACCGACTTCCCTGGCGCTATTGAGTACCTGGCCCGCAAGGCCGGGATCGCGCTGCGTTACACCGATGCCAACGAAGGTGCCGCCCGCAGTCGCAAGAAGCAGCTCATGGATCATGTGGGCAAGGCGGCAGACATCTACCACGAGCTGCTCAACGGCACCGACGTCGAGGCGAACAACGCCCGTGGCTACCTCCGATCCCGCGGGTTCACCAGCGAGATGGTCAAACACTTCAAGGTCGGCTACGCCCCCGACACGTGGGATGCTCTTGCCAAGCGGTTGAAGGTCAACGACAAGGACCTCGTCGACTCCGGTTTGGGGAAGATCAACTCGATCGGCAAACAGATGGACTGGCAGCGAGGCCGCATCGTCTTTCCGGTCTACGACGAGAAGGGCGATGCCGTGGGTTTTGGTGGCCGCATCATGCCCGGGGGAGAGGGCGCCAAGTACATCAACAGCCAGGAGTGCCTCGTGTACTCAAAGAGCCGAGTGCTCTACGGGCTCAATTGGGCGAAGGAACACATCGTTGCCTCGGGTGAGGCGATCATCTGCGAGGGCTACACCGATGTCATCGGTTTCGGTCGTGTGGGGATCAACACTGCGGTTGCCACCTGCGGAACCGCACTCACCGATGATCACCTCAAGCTGCTCAAACGGTTCACCAATCGCATCGTTTTGGCCTTCGACGCGGACGACGCCGGCAAGGCGGCCGCAGACCGCGTGTACGAGTGGGAGCAGAAGTACGAGATTGAGGTGATGGTCGCTGACCTCCCTCAAGGTGTCGATCCCGATGACTTGTCTCGTGAGGATCCGGAGCGCCTCAAGGCGGCAGTGACCGACGCGCTGTCGTTTCTCGAGTTCCGCATCGATCGTGTTCTGGCCCGTCACTCGATGGACTCGATCGAACATCGTGCCCGGGCCGCCGAGGACGCGCTGCGGTTGGTCGGCGAACACCCCAACGCGCTGGTCCGCGACCAATACATCATGAACATTGCCGATCGCACCCGCATCGATGCGGAGCGTCTGCGGGAGATGTTGCGGGCGCCATCATCCTCCCGATCTCGAAACACGCGATCGAGCGACCAGGTGGTCGTGCAACGCGCCAGTGACAACGTCGAGGACCAGGCGCTGCAACTATTTATTGCCGGTGAGGAACAGATCTCAGCCCTGCTCAGCGATGGATTGTTTGTGACGCCGTATCGTCGAGAAATCTTCCAGTCGCTACGCGATTCCGCCAGTGTGCGCGAAGCTATCGACATGCTTGGTGCGGATGAAGCACATCTATTGACGCAAATCACGGCGTCGCCGGACGATGATCTGGATGGGCCTGCGGTTGCGTCGCGGCTGCTCGGCAAGGCAGCCGAGCGCCTGGCCAGAGAACTCGAGGCGGAAGCCCGCGCCACCGGTGAGGTCCAGCAGCTTCTGCCCGACGTCAAATTCCTTCGCCAATGGGTTATCGACCTGCGAGACCCGATGGACGACCTCATGGAATTGGCTCCGCTTGCCGAATGGGTAGCTATGAAGAACGCCGCGGCATGAGCACCCCATCGACTACCGGCAAAGACGAAGTCGGCGAGGCTCGCGAACGACGCGAGCGATTGCATGCACTGAGTGGCGACCGCACCACTCGGTCCACCGACTCGACCCGGGTCTATTTGAAAGAGATCGGCCGCGTGCCTCTGCTCAACGCCGCGGAGGAAGTCCGCTTGGCCGAGAGAGTCGCGAAGGGAATGAAAGCTGAAGAGGAACTTGCGCTGCATGCCGCGGCGGAAACCCTTGACTCGATCGAGCCGGGACGCCTCCGTCTGCTCGAGCGACACGTACGTACCGGTGATGCGGCGAAGAACGATCTCACCCAGGCCAACCTTCGTCTCGTTGTCTCGATCGCGAAGCGCTATTCAGGCAGGGGCATCCCGCTGCTGGATCTGATCCAGGAGGGAAACCTCGGTCTGATGCGAGCGGTCGAGAAATTCGACCACCTGAAGGGGTTCAAGTTCTCGACCTACGCCACGTGGTGGATTCGTCAGGCAATCACGCGGGCGATTGCGGATCAGGCGCGCACGATTCGTATTCCGGTTCACATGGTCGAGGTCATGAGCCGAATCCGCCGGGAGCAGCGTCGCCTCACCCAGGAGAACGGCCGCGAGCCGACCACCGAAGAACTGGCCGAGGTGTGTGATCTGGCCCCGGAGAAGGTCGACGAGCTGCTCAAGATCTCACAGGATCCGCTGTCACTCGACACGCCGGTCGGGGGAGAGCTCGATACGAGCCTGGCCGACTTCGTGGAGGACTCTCAGGCGGTTCGCCCGGCCGATGCGGCCACTCGCATGATGCTCGGCGACGAGGTGTCCAAAGTGCTCGACATGTTGTCACCCCGTGAGCAGGAGGTTGTTCGCCTCCGCTTCGGCCTCGACGACGGTCGGCCGCGCACACTCGAAGAGGTCGGTCGCACGTTCGGCGTCACCCGCGAGCGCATTCGCCAGATCGAATCCAAGACACTCGCCAAGTTGCGTCACCCCCAGCGCAGCGAGCACCTCAAGGGTTATCTGGTCGACTGAGGTCAACGACCTTCGCAGGTGCCGACAACACAACGGGGATCTGCTGCGCCCGACAACGATCCATCAGGCTCCACAACGATGGCGTGGGCGTGGCCGAAACGGGAATCCATCTCGTCGAGCACCTCGGTCCGGTGACCTCGCGCTCGAAGTGTGTCGGCCCACGCCGCCGGTGCCTGACCCTCGATGGCCAACGTGAGGTCGTTTGGCGCCACCCAGGAATCGAACCCCGTGGACTCTCCCCGAAGCGACCAGCGCCCGGCGTTCACCGCATCGGCGGGACCCTGCCTGTGGTGGAAGAGTCGGACGATCAGCTGCAGGACGATCTGGGGTTGTGCATCGCCGCCCATCGTCCCGAACACCGCCACCAGTTCACCGTCGTTGGTCGCCATGGCGGGCAACAGCGTGTGTGGGGGTCGCCGGCGGGGACCGAACTCCGCTGGATGGCCCGGCGTCAGGTTGAAGCCGAGTCCGCGGTTGTGGAGGTTGATACCGGTGTTTGGCTCGACAAGGTGGCTGCCGATCCCTGCGGCATTCGACTGGATGAGCGAAACCGCCATCATCGACCCGTCGTCGCGCCGACCAGCAGTGCAGAGGTAGGTGGTGTCACCGTCTCGCGCTGGAGCTGTCGCGGTCGAGGCGACCTCCGGGTCAATCTCGTCGATCCGGCCGTTGATCAGATCGAGCAGAGCATCACCGGCAGCGTTCTCATGCAGCTGTTGGGGTCGGTCGCGGCCGGCAGCTCGGGCCGCTTCGGCCAGCAGGTGGGCCCAGAGTTCGTCATCGGGGTCAGCCGGCAACTCAAGCTGCGCGGCGAGTCGAGCCCCGGCCAGTGCAAGGTATCCCTGGCTGTTCGGTTCGCTGGTGTGGAGGTCGACCCCAAATGCTGTCGTCGACAGTGGTTCCTCCCAGTTGGCGTTCGATTCGGCAAGGTCGGACTTCGTGAAGAGTCCGTCACCGAGCTGGCGAAGCCCCTCTCCAAACTCGCCCTGATAGAAGGCCTCGCGCCCGCCTGTGGACACCGCCTGCAGCGCGCGAGCCACACCCGGACGGCGAACGATCTCACCAGCTCCCGATGCTTGCTCCACCAGCTCGTGGAGGGTCTCGCGACTTTGATCGTCGAGTGATGCAATCGAATTTGCCAGCAGGGGACTGGTGCGAAATCCGTCTTCTGCCAGCCGTCGCGCTGGCTCGAGAATCACATCGAGGGGCAGCGACCCAAATCGTTCGTGGAGTTCCATCCAGCCATCGACACACCCGGGAACGGTGACCGTGCGTATGTCGTGCCGGTAGGGCATCTCCGCAAACCCCTCCGCTCGAAGCTGTTCCGCATCGGCCCCGGAGCCGGCGCGGCCGCTGGCGTTCAATGCCACGACCGCATCGTCCACGTACACAAGAGCGAAGAGGTCGCCGCCCATTCCACACAGGTTTGGGCCCACCACGGCAATCGCCGCGTTCGTCGCAATGGCCGCGTCGATAGCGTTGCCGCCGGCTTCAAAGATCTCGTTGCCTGCCGCAGTGGCGAGTTCATCGGCGCTGGCCACGATGTGGTGCTTGAGATTGGATACTTCCCGAGGTGTAGACATTGCGCCACCATAGGACGCGAAACGGAGCCACCCAGGGGTGACTCCGAATCGATGCGCTCCGGGGGTGAGGCTCGAACTCACGACCCACTGATTAACAGTCAGTTGCTCTGCCAACTGAGCTACCCCGGAAGGACCCGATGATGATACCAGCGCCAGCTTCACGGGCGGTTACGTGCAGGGAGTTTTGGCGCGAAGCCAAAATCTCCGTTAGTGAGCGCAGCGAACGGCGCGAAGCGGACGGCTG
>SHLQ01000029.1 GCA_004282895.1 Acidimicrobiales bacterium | reverse complement strand
GTCGTTGATCGATGGAGCACCCCGCTCCGCCGCACCAGAATCTCGCGAACGCGAAATCGCCAAAACGATGTGGGGCCACATCGTGGCTCTCGACGACGAAGGTCGGCTCAGCTCCGATGGCCTCTATGCGGCCACAAGTTCAACCGTCAGATCGTACTTCTACCTGTTCGAGCAACATGCGAAGAAGCACAAGTGGAAAAGGCCGAAACTGCTCGTCCACGCCGATGACGGCTCGCAGCCCCGTGCCGAGACAGTGGAGCGTTTGGCCAAGGTGCGCGACGAGTTGATGGACCAGGAGATCTACCCGATCTTCGTGGTCTGGGACATGCCCTGGCGCCCGGACTTCGAAGACGAACTGGAGGTTCGTTTACCGGCGGGGGTTCCGTCGATCATGGCCGAGCTCTACGGGCCGCCGACGCGTTCGCAAAAACGTTACGAAGGCTTCCTGGCGGATGAGGACCTCGACGACTCGTTCATGAAGTACTTCCTGTTCGAGGGTCGCATCGTCTCGGAAACGCTGGCGGTTGAACTGTGGCGGGCGATTCAGCGACGGTCGCGGCAAGCCTGTTCGCGGGTCGATGGTGGGGCAAGAATCCTCGCCGAGCGCATCTCGAACAAAGCCAAGGAGATGGACTTCGACATACATATCGCCGCCCACGGCACCGGTGATTTTCTGCTGTCGCAGTTCGCCGGGCTGCTGCCGTCCATCGGTTCCTGTCACCTGTGGGCACCGGCAACCACCGTGTCCGAGTTCGAGAGCACCTACGGCAATCTCTACGGAGGCGGCCGCATTGGTCAGATGGCGATCACGGTTCTCGACGACGCGTCAGAGCGGGCGGACTCCATCGGGAAGTACCCGGAGTCGATTCTGTGCCTTGCCTCGAATGTGCTGGCGGTTGATGACATCGACGCGCCCGAGCGAGTCGTCGAGAACTGGCTGCAGATCCCGTCGGAGCGGGATGCCGCGACCGAGTGGCGCGGAAGGTACGAACGGGACGCGGAACCAATCCTCGGGCTCGAACGATGCCTGTCCCAGATTGGTGGAATCGCCAGTCGGGCCCATGTCAACGTCGTCTCGGGCGCCCACGCCGACCTCGCCATGAGCCCAGACGTGTTGTCGGCGGTCGTCGATCGCATCAAAGCTGCACCAACGAAAGCCACACAACCCGCGCGAGAGCCCACAGATTCTCATGACGGTGACAACGACGGCACTGACCTGTCGCCGCCGGCATTCGTGCGAGACCCTCTCGAATCAGCCCGACGTCGGTGGGAGCATCCCCAGGCCTCCCTGGTGGCAACCCGCGATCCGTTGAGCCGAGCTCGACTGGCTCCCTGAGCGTCAGGCCGCAGTACGGCCGATCGAGGGGCTGAGCTGATCCAGGGGCATCGGGCGACCGAAGAGGAAGCCCTGCGCGTACTCGACGCCCATCTCCCGCATCAGTTGCAGCGTGGGGTTGTCTTCGACCCATTCGGCGACGACCTCGGCGCCGAGCAGGTGAGCACAATTCACGATGGACCGGACGGCGGTCTCGGCGACGACATCCAACGTTGTCTCGATCACCCAGGAACCGTCGATCTTGACGATGTCGATCGGGTTGTCCCGAATGACCGCCAGCGACGTCCAGCCACTGCCCAGATCGTCCATGGCTATGCGAATGCCCAGTTCACGGGCGGCACGGACGGCCGATCGGAACGCACTCGGGTCTGCGATGGCTGCATGTTCGGTCACTTCGAGAATCAAACGCAAGGGATCGACGCCGAAGTCCTGCAGTGCCTTCTTTGTGCGGTCGATGACGAAGCCATTGACCATCGAGCCGGGGGTTACGTTGATGCTGGCGGACACGCCCGGATTCGCGCCGAGCCACTCGATCGCGGTTCGAATCACCCAGCCATCGATTCGCTCCAACAGGCCGTACCGCGCGGCGCTGTCGAGGAAGTGCGTCGGCGTGCGAATCGTCCCGTCCTCTGCCTCATATCGCAGGAGCAACTCGTAGTAGCGGGACGGGGAGTCGGGATTGTTGGTGGAGACGATCGGTTGTCCGAGCAGGAAAAACTCATCCTCCGTAAGAGCGTGTGAGATTTTTTCGGCCCATTGGCGCTCGTCCCGCAGTGCTTTCGCCTTGGGCGCGTTGGGATCGATGCGGATGCTCTGGTCGCCGCCCTGGGCCTTGGCGACCAGAAGTGCGTCGTCGGCTTGTAGCCAGACGTCGCTGTTGTCGCCCGATGCCACACCGGCGCTGACGGCGAGGTCGATGATCGCGCCCGGAGTAGCCCATGCCGTTCGCCGAACGGCATCGATCACGGCCTTGACCTGCCGGTCGATGTCCTCGTGTCCGGGGCCGATACGCAAGAGTCCGAACTCGTCTCCTCCGAGGCGGGCGATGAGAGTGCCGTCGTCGCTCGCGTGCTTCTTGAGGATGGACGCAAGTTGGCAGATCACGATGTCGCCCTGATGGTGACCGAGGCGATCGTTCACCAGCTTGAAGCGATCGAGGTCGAGGATGCTCAGCGAAAAGCTCTGGCCCGCTTCAATCGCGGCGTTGATTCTGGTGTCGAAACGGCGTCGGTTGCCGAGCCCTGTGAGATCATCAGTTTGTGCGAGCGTTGCCATCGCTTTGCGTTCGCGTTCCGCATGTTCGAGTGACATGGCGGCCTTGACGCGGACCGCTGCTATTGCCGCGATGTCTTCGGCGAGGTGAAGGTGCTCTGCGCCGTAGAAGCCTTCGTCGGGATGCTCCAGATCGATAACACCCAGCACGGACCCGCCGGCCACAATCGGCACGGCAATTTCGCTGAGGCGGGGTCTACCACCGGCGATGTACCGAGGATCTCTTCGGGTATCGGACACAAGCTGGCCTTCACCCGCAGATGCGGCGGCACCGACGATGCCTTCTCCGAAGATCAGTTCGATGGGGTCCACGATCGTGGCGTCCGCCGGATTCTGCTGCCCGTGGTACGCGCGTTGGGCGAGTCGCCCGTTCCCTGCGGCAAGGTAGATGAAACACTCGCCGGCAAGGGCCTTTTGTGCCGAGCGGGCGATCACCTGAAGGATCTGTTCCGCGCTCTCGGCGTCGACAAGTTGTGCCGTCAGCTCGCGTAGGAGCCGAAGCTGTTCTGCAGAGTCCTGTCGCCAGGCTTGTTGGTCTGTCGCCACAAACTCCTGTCGGCACTCGTGGATGGGGGGTTTAGGGCCCGGATTCGTTTGTGTGCGTCCAGTGTTTCGCCGCGTGCGGCGCCATGAGCGTCCGATCGCCGGCGCGAGCGTCCGTCGAGGACACCGAGCGGCTCGCCGGTGAGGTATCGAGGGTGTCGGCGCCGTTCACCGCGAAGCCGTCCCGCGGGGCAACCGCCACGACCGGAAGACGGCGCAGTGCGTCGTACATTGCGTCCTCCGATTCGTAGTAGCGAGGATCGCGCAGTTGCTCCCATTTGTCCGCACCCATGATCACCACGTCAAACCCTTCCGCGAGGTCGGCGATCAGCTGCTTGTTGCTCTGTTCGATGCGAAGCCAGTCATACCCGGCGAGGTCGGCGCGGATCAGCTCAATCCGTTCGCCGAGCGAGGGACCCGGGGGAGAGGGCTTGTCCAGAGCGACGCTCGACACGACCAGGACGACCTCGTGGAGTGTGTGGGTTTCGCGAGCGATGTGAGCGATCTCCAGATGCGCGACCGTCAACGGGTTGAACGAACCGGGAAAAACGCCTCGACGACTCACGTCTGTCATGTTGCCGTACCGCACGTCTTCGAGGCATACTCACCAGCGTGAATTTCGACCGCAATCTCGTAGTAGTAGTTCGCTAGCACACGACCCCAACGTCGTGTGCCTCGCCTTCCCAGCCGGGAAGGCTCTTTGGTTTTTGTGACCGGCAGGGAAGACACGGAGAGGAGTACAACATGCAGATGGATGGAGGCCAGGCCCTTCTGAAGGCACTCGAGTTCGAGGGTGTCGAAATGGTATTCGGCTATCCCGGTGGCGCGATTCTGCCGGTATACGACTCCGTGCTCGAGTCCGGTATCCGCCACGTTCTGGTGCGTCACGAACAGGGTGCAGGACACATGGCTTCGGGTTATGCCCACGCGACCGGAAAACCGGGCGTCGTCATGGTGACCAGCGGTCCCGCTGCCACCAACATCGTCACCCCACTGGCGGACGCATACCTCGACTCCGTGCCGATCGTTGCCATCACGGGCCAGGTGCCCTACGGCCTTATAGGAACAGACGCGTTCCAGGAAACGGACACGACCGGCATCACCATGGCGGTCACGAAGCACAACTACCTCGTCAGCGACCCCAACGACATCCCCCACATCGTCCACGAGGCCTTCCACATCGCCACTCATGGTCGCCCCGGACCAGTGCTCATCGATCTGCCCAAGAACATCACCGACGCCGCCAATCCCGATTCGCTCATGACGTGGAAAGACCCGGGCCCGCTCGACCTGCCCGGCTTTCAGCCCGTGCTCGACGCCGATCCCGCAGATGTCACCGCGGCGGTGAAGCTGTGGACCGAGGCCTCGCGTCCGGTGATCTATGCCGGCGGTGGCATTCTGAAGGCCCGCGGCGCCGCCGAGCTGACGGCACTTGCGGAACGAACCAACACACCGGTGGTCACCACGCTCATGGCACGGGGTGCAATGCCCGACAGCCACGAGCTCAACCTCGGCATGCCCGGCATGCACGGCAACTACACCGCGGTCATGGCGATGCAGGAAGCCGACCTCTTGATTGCTCTCGGCAGCCGCTTCGACGACCGTGTCACCGGGCGTCTCGATTCCTTCGCGCCCGATGCGAAGGTGATCCACGTCGACATCGACCCGGCCGAGCTCGGCAAGATCCGCATGCCGGACGTCGCGATCCGCGGCGATGCGAAACGAGTCATGGCGGCGATGCTCGCGGAGTTCGGTTCGGCGACGCTGGCTGATCACGGTGGCTGGCGCTCGACGCTCAGCGGTTGGCAGGAGAATTATCCCTTGGCCTACGAGTCGGCCGAGCCAGGAGGCAAGCTCAAGCCGCAGATGGTCCTGGAACGGCTGCGGGACGCGTCGCCGAAGGACACGATCGTTGCCAGCGGCGTCGGGCAGCATCAGATGTGGGCGAGTCAGTACTGGCAGTTCGACCACGCGTACACGTGGTTGAACTCGGGCGGGCTGGGCACCATGGGCTACTCGATCCCCGCCGCTATTGGTGCGAAGGCCGGCATGCCTGATCGCACCGTGTGGGCAATCGATGGTGACGGCTGTTTTCAGATGACGTGCCAGGAGCTGATCACGGCTGCGGTCGAGAAGATCCCGATCAAAGTCGCCCTGTTGAACAACAGCTACCTCGGCATGGTTCGCCAATGGCAGGAGATGTTCTACGAGAACCGCTACAGCGAGGTTGATTTGGGTGGCCCCGTCCCGGACTACATCAAGTTGTCCGAAGCCATGGGTTGTGTCGCGATTCGAGTCGAGGATCCGGACGAGGTCGAGGCGGCGATCGAACGGGCGAACGCGATCAATGACCGGCCGGTCGTCGTCGAGTTCGTGACGGAACCCGAGGAGAACGTGTACCCGATGGTCCCGGGCGGCAAGAGCAACTCCGAAGTCGTGGTTCCGCCCTTCCAGCAGAAGGAGCGCAACCAATGAGGCGATCCCAGATGCCGAGTACCCACACGCTCGCCGTGCTCGTCGAGAACAAGGCGGGCGTTCTTGCCCGCGTGGCTGGACTCTTCGCTCGGCGCGGCTTCAACATCGAGTCGCTGGCGGTCGCGCCGACCGACGAGCGGTTCAGCCGCATCACGATCGTGGTCGATGCGCAGTCGGCGCCCATCGACCAGATCAAGAAGCAGCTCGACAAGCTCATCAACGTTGTGGACATCGTCGAACTCTCGACCGAATCGGCGGCTCTTCGCGAGATGGTTCTCGTTCGCATGAAGGTCGACCCGGGGAAGGTGCCGGAGATCGAGGAGCTGGTCGAAGGCTTCAGTGGAACCATCATCAACGCGACCGAGGATCATCTCATGCTGTCGTTGTCGAGTCACCCCGAGGACCTCGACGATTTGCTCTCCCAGCTCCGACCCTTTGGAATTGAAGAGCTGCAACGCACCGGGGCGATCGCCATCCCGCGCATCGAATAGTCCGTATTCCGCTCCAACCAATCGCACATATCGCAGACAAGGAAGAAACCAGTGGCAAACATCTATTACGAGAAGGACGCCGATCGTTCGTTGATCGCCGACAAGAAGGTCGCAATCCTCGGATACGGCTCGCAGGGGCACGCCCATGCGTTGAACCTCAAGGAATCAGGCATTGACGTACGCGTGGGCCTGCGAGACGGTTCCTCGTCGAAGGCCAAGGCCGAAGAAGCCGGTCTCAAGGTGCTATCGATTGCCGACGCCACGGCCGAGGCCGACGTCATCATGATCCTGCTGCCCGACACCGAGCAGGCGCAGATCTACGAGGAGCACATTCTTCCGAACCTGTCGCCCGGAAACGCCCTGGCGTTCGCCCATGGCTTCAACATCCGCTTTGACCTCATCGAGCCGTCCGACGATATGGACGTCATCATGGTTGCGCCGAAGGGTCCCGGTCACCTCGTGCGCCGCACCTACGTCGAAGGTGGCGGCGTACCGTGCATCATCGCCGTTGAGAACGACGCCAGCGGATCCGCGATGGGTCTGGCCCTCGCCTACGCCGACGCAATTGGTGGTGCCCGCGCTGGCGTGATCGAAACAACGTTCACCGAGGAGTGCGAGACCGATCTCTTCGGTGAGCAGGTTGTGCTCTGCGGTGGGACGAGCGAATTGGTTCGCTCCGGCTTCCAGACGCTGGTTGACGCGGGCTACCAGCCCGAGATCGCGTACTTCGAGTGTCTGCACGAGCTGAAGCTCATCGTTGACCTCATGTACGAAGAGGGCATCTCCGGAATGCGCTACAGCGTGAGCGACACCGCCGAGTACGGCGACCTCAGCCGTGGCCCCCGCATCGTCAACGACGCCACCCGCGCCGATATGAAGGAGATCCTCGCCGAGATCCAGGACGGCACCTTCGCCAAGGAATGGGTGGAAGAGTCTCGTTCCGGTCGCAAGAACTTCCTCGCCATGGAAGAGGCCGGCAAGGATCACCTCATCGAGAAGGTCGGCTCCGAGCTTCGCGGCATGATGCCGTGGATCAGCGCCGGCAAGCAGTCCGTGCAGGATGCCGCAGGCGGCCAGGGCTAACCCGCCTCACTCACTGCAATCCCGAGCCCGTCCCTTTGGGCGGCTCCTCATCACCATCGCGTTGGTACTGGCACTTGTCAGTCCCGCGCTGCGAAACGCGGACGGCTTTCCGCTGTCGACCTATCCGATGTACGCCGGTGATCGTTCCCCGGTCATGTCGTTCGTCGGCGCGAGGGGTCTGACCCCTTCGGGTGATGTCGTGCAGCTCTCGATCGGTGTGCAGGCGGCGACGGACGACCCGTTGATCGCAGAATCCCGATTCAGAAGAGCGAAGGCTACCGACGCACTTGAACTGCTGTGCGCCGAGATCGCGGTGCGGGCGCAGGGGAGCGGGTCCGTGGCGACGGTGGAGCTCGTCGAGCAGGTATTCGACCTGCGGGAGGACTCGGCTGATCCGTCGGTCGAGGTGCTCACCTCCTGTGAGGTCGCGCGATGAGTATGTTCGGGCGCCTGGACGGCTGGTTGGCACCCGCGGTGCCCGCGCAGCGAATAGCGGCGATACGCGTGATCATCGGAACGTTCTCCACCGTCTACCTGCTCGCGCGGTTCGGTGAGCTCCGGCGCATCGCCGATCAGCCGGCGACTCGATACGAACCGCTGGGCGTTCTCTCCTGGATCGACACACCGTTGAGCGTCACTACGGTGACGGTCCTACTGGCGGCTGCGATCTTGAGCGGAGTTGCGTTCGTCCTTGGCTGGCGATTTCGGCTGACCGGGCCGGCCCATGCAGCGTTGTGGCTGATTCTCGGGTCGTTCCACAGCTCGTGGGGCCAGCTTCTTCATTTCGAGCACTTGCTCGTGATCCACCTCTCGATCCTCGGACTGAGCTCAGCGGCCGACGCATGGGGAGTGGACAGCAGCCGAGCGCCAACACCGCACCACGGCCGCTATGGCTTTCCGCTCCGGTTGGCCGCGATCGCGACGGTTCTCACCTATGTGCTCGCGGCCGTAGCCAAGCTCCGCGAGACCGGCTTCAGCTGGGTCACCGAGAGCACGCTACGAAACCACATCGGCTACACGGCCAGCCGACTTCGAGTACTGGGGGAGGAGCCAGCGCCGCTGGCTGACCTTGTCGATTGGGTGCCGTGGCTGTTCCCGTGGATCGCGGCTGGCGCCCTGGTGCTCGAGCTGATCGCACCCGTCGCACTCCTTGGCCGTCGATGGGCGACCGCCTGGGTGATCCCGATCATGCTCATGCATATCGGCATCGTCACCACGATGTGGATCTTCTTCCCCTATCAGACCCTTGGGTTGGCGTTTCTGCCCTTCTTCGCGGTCGAGCGGTGGGTCGAAAACGCAGGCCGATTCGTGCGATTTCGGTCGCCCTCAAACGAAATGTCCGTCCAAGAGGCGTGACATTCTTCTCTCGGCTACATTCTTGCGGTGCACGAGTTGGAGTTTGACTCCTGCGCGCGCATACTTTGAGAAAGAATTCACAAGCTCGTGGAAGGGGTCCATGAGCATCGATCGGGACGGATCCGTGGCCACACCCAGTTCATCGCAAAACAGCGAAGTGAACACCACCATGCAAGACGCCATGTGGCGCGGCCATGGTGGTTGGGAAATGGCTCTTACCCCCGTTCTTTTTGGCTTCTTCGGCTATCTGCTCGATGGTGCGCTTGGCACCAGCCCTGTGTTCCTGATCCTCCTGGCCGTCCTTGGGCTTGCCGGCTCGGTGGCGAACCAGTACTACCGCTACCGGGACCGCATGGAGCTCGCAGCAGAAGAACGCAAGGTCGCCTACGACGCGAAACACCGGGGCGACGCGTGACCGAGTACCCGAACGCTGCCATGCAGCGCCTCGAAGGGCCGGCGCCCGTCATCGACATCGCAAAGGACCTTGTTCGCCGAGCTCTGCTCATCGCTCCGGTTGCCATTGGCATCGGCGCGGTCTTCTGGCAAACCGCTGGCGCCGCGTCCGTCGCCTACGGGCTGGTCATCGTCATGGCGAACTTCATGTTGGCAGCAGCCCTGCTGTCGTGGGCAGGCAAGATTTCGTTCGCCGCCATGGGTGGAGCCGCAATGTTCGGCTTCTTGCTGCGTCTCGGCCTCATCTTCGTGGCCGTTCTCCTCGTGAAGGACGAGTCCTGGGTGGAGATGCTTCCGCTCGGGCTGACGCTGATCACGGCCCACCTCGTTCTTCTCTTTTGGGAGATGCGCTACGTGTCGGCCACCCTGGCTCACCCGGGCCTGAAACCAACCACTCGCCTGCCAATCCACACGGCAGCAGACAACACAGAAACACAAGGAGCAGCCTGAGATGAATGCACTCGTGCTGGCAGCTGAAGAAAGCGGGGGACTCGAATTCCCGTCGCTGTCCAACCTCATCGAGTGGAAGCCGATCATAGATTCGATTGGCCTCGACAAGATCGGTCTCACCCACGTCCTATCCGTGATCATCCCGACCATCGTGTTCTTCCTCGCTGCACAGCAGAAGGGTCTGGTGCCATCGGGTATTCGAACCGTCGCTGAGGGCATGATCGAGTTCATCGAGAACCAGATCATCCTCCCCGCCATCGGCGCCGACGGCCTGAAGTATCTGCCGCTGTTGCTTTCGTTCTTCCTCTTTGTCTTCTTCGGCAATATCACCGAGGTCATTCCGTTCTTCCAGATGCCGGCCAATGCCCGAATGGGCGGACCAGTGGTCATCGCCCTCATTGCCTGGGCCATGTTCATCTCGGTGGGTTTCAAACACAACGGCTTCACCTACCTCAAGGACATCGCCTGGCCGCCGTCGGTGCCGCTGGGCCTTCGTTGGCTGGTAGGGCTGATCGAGCTCCTGTCAACGTTCATCCTTCGCCCCTTCAGCCACGCCGTCCGTCTCTTCGCCAACATGCTCGCCGGCCACATCCTGCTGGTCACCTTCGCCGTGCTGAGCATCACGGTCGCCAGCGGGCTCATGTTCCTGGTACTGCCCTTCACCTTCGGCGGCCTCGTCGCCTTCACCGCATTCGAGATCTTCGTCTCGCTGATTCAGGCATTCGTGTTCACCATCATCGCCGCCGTCTACATCGGTGGCGCCCTGCACCCGGCTCACTGAGCCAACCCCAGTCGCACTACCCAACCTCAATTAACAGGAAGAAAACAAGGAGTTCATTCACATGAGCATCGCAGCACAGGTACTCGCTCAGAGCGCCGACGACCTTAAGAATGCAGCGGCCGCCGAGGGCGCTGGTTTCGCCTACGGCCTCGCCGCCATCGGCCCGGGCATCGGCATTGGCTACCTGGTTGGTCAGGCCGTTCAGGCCATGGCTCGCCAGCCGGAGTCCGCCGGTCAGGTGCAGACCACCATGTTCCTTGGTGTCGCATTTACCGAGGCACTCGCACTCATCGGCTTCGTTGTCTTCATTCTGCTCAAGTTCGCCTGATCTCCCGGTTCACGGGACATTTGGCCAACTAGGACAGGAGAAGACGTGAACGTTCTGATACGCATCAACGGCGAGGCGCTGACGCTGGCCGCGGATGCCGCTGAGGTACCAAACCCAGTCATTCCCGAGCTCAATCACCTCCTTTGGGCGCTTGGTTCCTTCCTCGCGCTCTGGGCGCTGATGAAGTTCGTGTTGCTGCCGCCGCTCTTGAAGATGCGAGCCGATCGTGAAGAGGCTGTGCTCTCTGATCGGGAAGCTGCCGACAGGGCACGCCAGTCCCTGGGTGAGGTTCAGTCCGAGTACGACGCCTCCCTTGCGGAAGCTCGTGCGGAGGCGGATTCGATTCTGGATCAGGCTCGCAACGAAGCGGCTGAACATCGCGAGAGTGTGATGGGCGAAGCAACCAACGCGGCGGCGACGCTTCGCACTGAGGCTGCTTCTGGACTCGACGACTCGCGTGCTTCGGCGATTGCCGGAATGCGGGGCGACGTTGGGGATGTTGCGGTTACCGCTGCTTCCGCCGTGCTGGGCAAGCAGCTTGATCGCAGTTCGCAGCAAGCGGCCATCGATGCCGCCCTGTCCGGAGGTGATGCCTGATGTTGTCCATCCTTGCGGCCGAGGGGCCGAACGGGCGGTTCATTCCGTCGGATGTCAAGGAATTCTGGTGGAGCAGTGCAGCCTTTCTGATTGTGCTCGCCCTGATTCTTTGGAAGCTGCTGCCTGTCATCAAGCAGGGCATGTCCGACCGGTCGGATCGGATTCGAGGCGAGCTGGTCGAGGCCGAACGGTCTCGGGTCGAGGCCGAGTCCAAGTTGTCCACGTTGCGGACCAAGCTCGGCGACGCCGATGCGGAATCCGAGCGGATCATCAGCGCCGCCCACGAGCAGGCCGCCGCCATGAAAGCCGACCTGATTGCTCGGGCCGACGCCGAAGCAACCGACGCGCAGGCCAAGGCCCAAGCCGAAATAAGCACCAGCCAAGGTCAGGTCACTGCCGATGTTCAAGCTGCGGTTGCCTCCCAAGCGGCCGAAGCCGCCGAGTCGGTCGTGCGGGCCAACCTCGATCCGTCCACCCACAACGATCTGATCGATCGGTACATCCAAGAGGTGAGTTCATCATGAGCCGCGCGGAACACTACGCAGCCGCTGTAATCGCCATCGGCAACGCCGAAGGTGACGCCACTCGACTCGAAGCCGATCTGCACAGCTTCGCCAACGCCGTTGCGGGGTCGCCTGAGCTGCAGAACAGCCTTGGTGACTCCTCGATCCCGGCATCGCGTCGCCAGCAGGTCGTCGAAGACGTGCTCGAAGGCAAGGCCGCCAAGGCCAGCACCGCTGCGATCTCGATGATTGTTGGCGCTGGTCGAAGCGGTGACCTTCCCGAGATCGCACGCGCCGTGTCCAGCCGTCTCGCCGGTGCCCGAGGCGCGGCTCATGCCGAGGTTCGCTCGGCCGTAGCCCTCACCGAGGACCAGAAGCAGCGCCTCGCCGCTGCACTTTCGAAACAAGCCGGTCGCCCGGTCGACGTTCGGGTCACCATCGACCCCACCGTCGTCGGTGGCCTCGTTACCCAAATTGACGACACCGTGATCGACGGCAGTGTTCGTCGTCGCCTCAACCAGATGCGCGAGAGCCTCGCCTGACCCCGGCTCGCGCCGGAGAAGTGAACAACCATGTCTGATCTGACAATCAACACCCAAGACATCGCAGCAGCGCTGAAGAAGAACCTCGAGGGGTTCAGCAGCGATCTGTCGGCCACCCAGGTCGGCCGTGTGCTCGAGGTCGGCGACGGCATCTGCCGTGTGTCCGGCCTGCCAGAGGCTGCGGTGAACGAGATGCTCGAGTTCGAGAACGGGGCCATCGGCCTTGCGCTGAACCTCGACGAGGAATCGATTGGCGCCGTGCTGCTCGGTTCGACCGACGGCATCGAAGAAGGCCAGCCGGTCCGTTCGACCGGTGACATTCTGTCCGTCCCCGTGGGCGATGGTGTGCTTGGCCGCGTCGTCAACTCGCTGGGCCAGCCCATCGACGGCAAGGGTCCACTCACGGGCACCGAAGCCCGCCGCATGGAAATCCAGGCACCCGGAATCATCGGCCGTCAGCCGGTGGACACGCCGATGCAGACCGGCATCAAGGCCATCGACTCCCTGATTCCGATCGGCCGTGGGCAGCGTGAGCTCATCATTGGTGACCGCAAGACCGGCAAGACCACCATTGGCATCGACACGATTCTGAACCAAAAGGGTCTCGGCGTGAAGTGCATCTACGTGGCGATCGGCCAGAAGGCCTCGACCGTCGCCCAGATTGTGGCCGAGCTCGAGGTCAACGGCGCGATGGACTACACGGTTGTTGTGGTTGCTCCCGCATCCGACCCGGCGCCATTCAAGTACATCGCTCCCTACGCCGGTT
Organism: Acidimicrobiales bacterium; assembly: GCA_004282895.1. Lineage (GTDB taxonomy): Bacteria > Actinomycetota > Acidimicrobiia > Acidimicrobiales > SHLQ01 > SHLQ01. Next base: position 11,258 of record SHLQ01000029.1, on the reverse strand, counting down.
GTGCCATGGGACAGCATTGGATGGACAACGGCGAACACGCCCTCGTCGTCTACGACGATCTTTCGAAGCAAGCCGAGGCCTACCGCCAGATGTCGCTGCTGCTTCGTCGCCCACCGGGGCGTGAGGCCTACCCTGGCGACGTCTTCTACCTGCACAGCCGCCTGCTCGAACGTGCCGCCAACCTGTCCGACGACATGGGTGCCGGTTCCCTGACCGCTCTGCCGGTCATCGAGACCAAGGCTGGCGACGTGTCGGCATACATCCCAACCAACGTGATCTCGATCACGGACGGCCAGATCTTCCTCCAGGACGATCTGTTCAAGTCCGGTGTGCGCCCCGCCATCGACGTGGGTATCTCCGTGTCCCGCGTGGGTTCGGCAGCACAGATCAAGGCCATGAAGTCCGCCGTCGGCACGCTGAAGTCGGATCTGCAGCAGTTCCGTGAGCTCGAGGCCTTCGCCTCGTTCGGTTCCGATCTCGATGCCGTGTCGCAGGCCCAGCTCGATCGCGGCTATCGCCTCACCGAGCTTCTCAAGCAGGGGATCAGCTCACCGATGCCGGTCCAAGAGCAGGTCGTCTCGCTCATGGCCGGTACCCGCGGCTACCTCGACAACATTCCGGTTGTGGATGTGCTGCGGTTCGAGAAGGAGCTTCTCGAACACTTCACCACGCAACACTCGGCCCTGCTCGACGAGATCGTCGCCACCGGCAAGATCGACGACGAGGATGCCTTCGAGAACAAGATCAAGGCGTTTGCTGAGAGCTTCGCCGCCACGAACCTCGACGGTCCGCCGCCGGACGCCCACGATCCTGGTGCGTCGCACGGAGAGATGGTCGACTCGGAAATCACCCTTCCTGAGGAAGAGATCATGGTCGACGAGGACGGGGAGTGATCGGGTAGCGCATGCCAGGAGCAAAGGAACGCGAGCTGCGCCGCCGAATCGGCAGTGTGCAGTCGACGAAGAAGATCACCAGAGCGATGGAGCTCATTGCCGCCACCCGTGTGGTGAAGGCCATGCAGCGCGCCAACGAGGCCAAGCCCTACGCGGCCCAGGTCACGGGTGTTATTGAGAATCTGGCGGCCGGTGGCGCATCGGTCGACCATCCGCTGTTGCGTGAGGTCGACGAGGCGAAGCGCGTCGGCATCATTGCAATCACGTCCGATCGTGGATTGGCCGGCGCGTACAACGCATCGGTGATCCGCGCCGCCGAGCGTCAGTTGGATGCTGCTCGAACCGCGGGTGCTGACTACGCGCTGATTCTCATCGGCAAGAAGGCGATCGACTACTTCACGTTCCGGCACTATGAGATCGCAGCGCAATACACCGGCATGAGTGACACGCCGACGTACGAGAATGCACGCGAAGTTGCGGACAACATCGTCACGCAGTTCACGGCGGGCGACCTCGATCGCGTCGAGTTGGTCTACACCGAGTTCGTCACCATGGGCACGCAGCGGGTCACGGTTCGTCGGTACCTGCCGCTCGAGAGCACATCGACGATCGCCGAGGGTGGCAGCGCCGAGGCCGGATCACTGGCTCAGTTCGAGTTCGAGCCCTCCCCGGGCGGCGTTCTCGAGTCGTTGCTGCCGCGCTACATGGAGTCCCGTCTCTACTCGGCGATGCTCGAAGCAGCTGCTTCTGAACACGCCAACCGCCAGCGTGCCATGAAGGCTGCCACCGACAATGCGGAGGACCTCATCACGAAGCTCTCCCGCGAAATGAACCAGGCCCGTCAGGCCTCCATCACCACCGAGATCATGGAGATCGTCGGTGGCGCTGAAGCCATGGGCTCTGGTGATGACAGTGCAATTATCAACGTTCTAGAAAACATGGAAGGTGCAACGGCATGACCGTCACGGAACCAGAACTGAAATCCGGCCGAGTGGTCGCTATCGCCGGCCCGGTTGTCGATGTGGAGTTCCCTCCCGGCAACCTGCCAGAGATCAACATGCAGCTGCTGCTCTCGATCGAGCTCGAAGGGGACACGATCAGCGTGCCGCTCGAGGTCGCACAGCAGATCGGTGACAACCGCGTGCGTGCCATCTCGATGAAGCCAACCGATGGTCTGACCCGCGGTGCCGAGGTGCAGAACACCGGTCACGGCATGCAGATGCCGGTTGGTGACGCGACGCTCGGTCACGTGTGGAACGTCATGGGCGAACCGCTCGACGTCCCCGCATCCGAGATTAGCATCGACACGTACTGGGACATTCACCGTCCCGCCCCAGCGTTCGACACGCTCGAGCCGTCCACCAAGATGTTCGAGACCGGCATCAAGGTCATCGACCTTCTCACCCCGTACAAGGAGGGTGGCAAGATCGGCCTCTTCGGTGGTGCTGGCGTCGGCAAGACCGTGCTCATTCAGGAGATGATCACCCGTGTGGCTTCAAACCACGGTGGTGTGTCGGTGTTCGCCGGTGTGGGTGAGCGCACCCGTGAGGGAACCGACCTCTTCATCGAAATGGGTGAGGCCAAGATGGGTGCCGGCGAAGACGCCGACACCGTGCTTTCCAAGGCTGCGCTCGTGTTTGGCCAGATGGATGAGCCGCCAGGCGTGCGCCTTCGCGTCGCCCTCGGTGGTGTGACCATGGCCGAGTATTTCCGCGACGTGCAGAACCAGGACGTGCTGTTGTTCATCGACAACATCTTCCGGTTCGTGCAGGCCGGTTCTGAGGTGTCGACCCTTCTCGGCCGTATGCCTTCGGCCGTGGGTTACCAGCCGACTCTGGCGGACGAGATGGGCACCCTTCAGGAGCGCATCACCTCGACGCAGGGCAAGTCGATTACGTCGCTGCAGGCCGTGTACGTTCCCGCCGACGATTACACCGACCCGGCACCGTTCACGTCGTTCACCCACTTCGACGGTACTACCGAGCTCTCTCGTGACATCGCGGCGCTCGGTATCTACCCCGCGGTGGATCCGCTGGCATCGACGTCGACCATTCTCCAGCCCGAGGTTGTCGGCGATCGTCACTACCAGATCGCTCGCCGTGTGCAGGAGGTACTCCAGCGCTACAAGGAGCTTCAGGACATCATCGCCATTCTCGGCCTCGACGAGCTCACTGAGGAAGACCGCATCACGGTCGACCGTGCTCGTAAGGTGCAGAAGTTCCTGTCGCAGCCCATGTTCGTGGCCGAGGTCTTCACCGGCCAGCCGGGTGTGTTCACCTCGCTGGAGGAGACGATCGACTCGTTCGAAGCACTCCTCACCGGTGAACTTGATCACCTTCCCGAGCAGGCCTTCTACATGGTCGGTGGCGCCGAGGAAGCAATCCGCAAGGCGGCCGAGCTTGAGGCAAACGCCTGATGCAGGTTGAGGTTGTCTCGCCGGAACGCATCACCTTTTCGGGTGAAGCATCGATGGTCGTCGTCCGCACTGTGGGCGGCGGCGATCTGGCGTTCCAATCGCGGCATCAGCCCTTCATCGGCGTGTTGCAGATCAGCCAAGCCAAGATCCTGAATGATGACGGCGGCGAGCTGTTTGCCGTGCATTCGGGGTTTGTGCAGTGCCATGGCGACAAGGTGACGATTCTTTCGGATGTGTCCGAAGCCAAGGACGACATCGACGTCGACCGGGCCAAGGCGGCCCTGGGTCGTGCAGAAGATGCGCTACGAGCCGATGACGCCGATGAGATCATGGTCGCCGCGAAACGTCGGGCGGAGACCCGGCTTCGTGTAGCCGGCGCCACCACCGAGGCTGCCGTCTAATCGATCTGTGGAGCGTGGCGTGTCATATACGCACCTCCTGCTCCACAGATTTTGAGGAGGGGGTAGCGTTGGGGCCTCATGCACGACCTTCTCGCCCAGGCAGCTGCTCGCGCCATCACGTATTACGCCGAGCGTGACGGCTGGTCGGTCTTTCCTGATTCGCATGCGATGGAGGCTCTGCAGCATTTCATCGAAGCTCTGCCAGCGGAGGGGACCGATGGCCAAGAGGTCATCCGAGTCCTCGATGAAGTGGGTGGCCCCGGCACCGTGGCCAGCACGGGCGGACGGTACTTCGGCTTCGTAACCGGCTCTGCCCATCCCGTCGGCGTTGCCGCCTCGTGGCTGGCGGCGGCGTGGGATCAGAACGCTGCCATGGGGGTTATGTCGCCCACCGCAGCGGTTCTCGACACGGTTGCAGGCGCCTGGCTGACCACACTGTTTGGGCTTCCTGCGGGGACGCAGACGACGTTCGTGGCTGGCACGTCGGTGGGCAACGTCACGTGCCTGGCAGCGGGGCGCGACAAGCTGTTCGCAGTCCAGGGCTGGGATTCGGTCAACGACGGGCTTATAGGTGCGCCGCCGCTGCGGGTGGTCGTCAGCGACGCCTCCCACAGCAGTGTGAGCAAGGCCCTCGGACTTGTCGGCTTGGGCCGAAACGCCGTCGTCCGTGTGCCCGCCGACGACCAGGGGCGGCTGCGGGCTGATGCGTTGCCGCCCGCGGGCGATCCGACGCTCGTGATCACCCAGGCGGGCAACGTCAACACCGGGTCCTTTGACCCGTTCGTGGAGATCGCTGACCACTTCGAGGGCAGTCCATCGTGGATCCATGTCGACGGGGCGTTTGGACTCTGGGCCGCCGCTTCGCCACGCTACGCCTACCTCACGGCGGGCATGGACCGGGCGGACTCATGGGCCACCGACATGCACAAGTGGCTGAATGTCACCTACGACAGTGGCGTGGCGATGGTGAGGTCACCTGACGACCTCGCCCGCACGTTCAAAGTAGGCGCCCCGTATCTTCCCGACAGCGGTCGGCTTGACCCCGTTCACCGGGGCCCGGACATGTCGCAGCGGGCGCGGGCGATCGAAACCTGGGCGGTGCTGAAGAGCCTTGGTCGTGACGGTGTGGCTGACCTGATCGACGGTTGTTGCTCGCTGGCGACACGGTTCGCGGCGTCGCTCGCTGAGGCGGGCTTCACCGTGCACAACGATGTCGTGCTGAACCAGGTGCTCGTGAGCCTTGGTGATGCTGCCGCCACCGAGGCCCTCATCAAACACGCCGCGACCAATCCGACCACGTGGGCGGGTGGATCGGTGTGGAATGGCGGACCGGTGTTGCGGATCAGCGTGTCCAGTTGGGCAACAACCGAGGCCGATGTCGATGCGGCGGTCGATGAGCTCGTGGCATTCGCAACGGCTCTGGAGGAGAACGAATGAGCGATGTGGAGATGGCCGTCGACTTCGGCGCGGAGCTGGGGGAGTGTCCGGTCTGGAGCGGAGCCGAACAGGTTCTCTACTGGGAAGACATCGATGGGAAACGTATCCATCGGCTGGATCCGGTCACCGGGGTCAACGAGAGCCGAACCACCTCCGGTCGACCCGGTTCCTTTGTGCTGACCGACGTTCCGGGGCGACTGCTCGTCGCCATGGAAAACGAGCTGGTGTGGTTCGACTGGGCAACCGGCGCGGAAGAACGGTGGGTCGAGCTCGAAGATGCAGGCGCCGGCAACCGGCTGAACGACGGCCGGTGTGACCACCGTGGCCGTTTCATAGTCGGGACGATGCATCCCGACACCACGCAGCGCAAGAGTGTTGGCTCTCTCTATCAGGTCGAACCCGACGGGAGCGTCCGCAAAATTCAATCGGATATCGGCGTGCCCAACGGTCTTGCCTTCGATCCCGAGCGAGCGCGGATGTACTTCGCTGACACGTTCACGGCCGCCGTGTGGGTGTGGGACTACGACCCCGACACGGGTGATCGGTCCAACGGCAGACTGTTCTTCGACTACGGCGACGTCAGCGGTCTCCCGGACGGCGCCTGCCTGGACGCGGACGGCTGCTACTGGTCGGCCTCAGTGCACGGCTGGGCCGTGATCCGGATAACACCAGACGGCACGCTGGATCGCCGGATACCGGTCCCCGTGGAGATGCCAACGATGCCTGCGTTCGGTGGATCCAATCTGGACACACTTTTTGTGACGTCCATCGATGGCCCCAGCCGGCCAGCCAGAGGTGACTTCATCTCGGGTGGATTGCTGGCGATCGACCCGGGCGTGCAGGGCCAGCCCGAGCCGCTCTTCGGACGGTCGTAGCCGCCAATTCTCATCTTCGGGCCCTCTCCGCCGATACAAGCGGTATCAGACGCCTCCCATGGCGTCGCAGGTTCTGAGGAGAATCATGGCTGCACATACACACACGCCCCTAACTGCGGCTCGACTGCTGGTCGTCTTGGCCGCAATTGCCCTTGTCTTCACTGGCTTCATGGCGCCCGCCGGCGCACAGAGCGGAGGCTGCACCAACGGCCCCCACGAGGGAGCAACCGTCACCGATTCCGATGGCGACGTTGCCAGCGATGCCGTCGAGGTTGTCGCCGGCACCGACGAGTGTGACCCGACCGACACGCCGGTTGAAGTATGTGGCGAATGGATCGCCGACTATGACGCCTCCACCGCCGATAGCGACAACGACGGCTACACGGACGCGGATGAGGACTCAGCCGGCACGAACAAGTGTGATTCCACCTCGGTTATTGCTGCAACCGGCACCAACACGAACGCTCAGCCGCCACTGCTTGCCCTCACGGGTCCGAGCACCTCAATGCTTCTGACACTCTCGGGTTTCACGCTCGTGCTCGCCGGTTTCGCCTCCTTGGCGATCGGCCGTCGTACCGAGGCCTGATCAGCCCGCAGCCGCCAGCTGCGTTGCATCAGGGTCGCTTAGCCACTGCAGCCATTCCGGCAGTAGGTGATGTCGACCGAGCAGAGCCGTTTCGAACGACGGTGCGCTGGGTCGACGCTTCAAGCGCCAACCGAGCTCCTCCAACGTGTGAGCACCTTTGCTGTTGTTGTGTTCGTGGCACATCAGTACGACGTTCAGCCAGTCGTGCCGGCCGCCACGGGACCGAGGCAGCAGGTGGTCCATCGTTGAACCCTTGCGAGAGCAGTCTTCCTTCTGACATTGGCCGCGATCGCGGGCCACGAGTGCTTTCCGGGTGATCGGCACCTCTCGGCGAAACGGCACCCGCACCATCTCCCGCAGTCGAACGACCGAGGGGAACGGGAAAGAACTGCCTCCGCTCGAGTGCAGCGCACGGTTGGGAACCGACTCGACCAGGTCGGCGCGGTCGGCCAGTTGCAGGCAGATGGCCCGCTGCCACGAGATCACCCGCAGAGGCTCGTAGGACGCATTGAGCAACAACACCGACACGTCCCGATTGTAGGTGCCACGAAAGGGCGGTGTCGGACGCCCGGCTAGCGGGTACGGAAGACGTCGATCACCGCGGCTTCACCGGCGCCGAACGACGCGGCGATGTTGTTGGCACTACATGGCGTGGAGTCGCCAAAGGCCTGACACCAGGTCCAGCGGCCCGCATCGCCGTAGACATAACCCGTGACTCCAGCGTTCTCTGCCGCCTGGGCATCGGCGCGCATCTCGTTCACTCCCGGGTTGCGGTAGGCCGCATTCACCCATTCGAAGTTGATGTTGAAGTAGCGGGGTTCACCCTGCCACACGCCGGTGCCATAGGCGTTCCGAGCCGTTCGAAGCTGCTCCTCGGTGCGGATCGCATCCTGTGCGTGTCCGGTCTCCGGGGCGATGAAGTCAAGCCATGGTTCCCCGACGTAGTTCAGGTGTCCGAAATGGGCTGTGGGGGTGTGATACGTGATCTCGGTGCGGGAACCGGCGTCCCGGACGCCTCGTGCCATTTCCCGCCAGACGGCCTTGTTTGCCTCGGTGTTGTTGGTACCGGCGTCACCACCAAAGACCCACATACTCACTGCAGGATGGTCACCAAAGGCTCTGACGAGCTGCTGGCCGTATGCGTAGGAGTTGGCGGTGGTGATCGTGCCCCGAACCTGGTTGCTCATGGGGATCCCTGCATCGGCGCCACCACCGGGCAGATAGAGGTTCTGCCAGGCCGCCACGAGCCCGACTTTCATGCCGTGGCGGTTAGCCGCATCGAGGATGCGACGCGCGTGCGCAATGTACTCGGGCGTGAGCACGACCTTGCCGTTCGTGAGGTGGCCGACCTTGCCGCCGCCGGCGAAGTTGCTGTTGTAGGTGGCGGGCGCGTGGTGGATCACCCCGGTCCACGCACCGGAGAATCCATTGTTCTTCAGGGCGGCGAAATATTGATCGGCCTGTTGTGGAGTTGCTCGTACCAGCATCTGCCAGGCGGTGTCGTAGACCGGGATGTATGTTCCCGCTGTCGGAGCGATGTAGCCGGAGCCGTTGCCTGACCCGACACGAGGCGCCGGCGCTGGGGTGGTTGCTGGTGCGGCAGTTGTGGTCGGCGGCACCGTTGTGGTTGTCGTTGTTGTTGTCCGCCGCGCAGCCGTCGTGACCGGCGCAACCGTGGTGGTGGGGGCGTCGGCCGTGGTTGGAGCAGCGGAGGTTGCGGCCGCGGTCGTGGAAGTCGGATTTGTGGTCGTTGCGGGTGCGGTGGAGGTGGTTGTTGACCGGCCGCCGAGTCGGGATGCGGGCAGCACTTTCTGGGCGGGCTGGTTGGTCGAGGCCGAGCCTGCTATCTGCGGACTCGCCGTCGTCGATGGCCCGTTGGTGATGGTGATGGTGGTTGTGGGTGCCTGATTCACAGCGGTTGGGATTGCGGGTGCCGCGAGTGGCACGTTGCCGTCTTCGATCGCCGATGGAACTCCAATGGTGCGGCCGATGGGATCGACGTACGCGAACGTTTCTGGGGGAGCGTCGGAGGGTGAGACGAGCTGACGGCCCACGTCGACCTGCGCCCCACCATCAGTGAACACACCATTCGAGTCCTCATCCGAGGTGCTCGTCACGACCGTGTGACCGGCCAATAGCGCGCCAATCATGGCTATCGCGACAACTGCACTCCCGCCGGTGCGTTTCCGAAGGGAAGCTGCACTCACACTTTCTGTAACGGTTTCGTAACTACAGTTCTTGAGTTTTGTTGCCGATAATCTGGCGAAAGTGATCCGTTCGGCCCATAGAGTCGGGCGATGTCGAACGAAGATCGCCCCGCCCTTCCGTGGGGGATGCGTTCGCTGTTGCTGGCGAACTTCTGCACGACGTTCGCCTTCATCGGGCTGATCACCTTCGCCGGCGACCAACTCTTTGCGTTGACGGACCGGGAGCTCGACCTTGGGCTGTTGGCGCTGGCACTGTTCGTACCGGTCTTCCTTCTGTCACCAATCGGTGGCACGTTGGCCGATCGGCTCGACAAGCGAGTGATGTACGCCGTCCCGTTGTCGCTTCAGGTGTTGTTGTCGATGGCGTTGTTCTTCTACGTTCGGTCGGGGCCGACCCGCGCCTGGCCGTTCTTTGCGATTGCGTTCGGGTTCGGTGTGGCCCGCAGCTTCGCCGCTCCGGCCAGCCGTTCGCTACCGATCGATCTGGCGGAGCCACGGATTCTCGAGCGCGTGATCGCGCTCAAGGCACTGTCGTTCCAGTCCGGAATCATCGTTGGACCCGTCGTGGCCGGCTTCCTCGCGGTCGTGGCCGACGAGTTGCCGTTCCTGATGAGCGCAATCCTGCTGCTGATTGCGCTCTCCCTTCTCACTCAGGTATCGAAGCCGACCACGAAGAAACTCGAAACACCTGCGGGCTTGACCCAGACCTTTCGCGATGCGGCCGACGGCCTGCGATATCTGCGCAGCAATCGCATCGTTCTCGGAGCCATCGGCCTCGATCTGTTTGCCGTGCTGCTCGGAGGAGCGACTGCTCTGCTGCCGGCAATCGCATCTGATCGGCTCGGTGTCGGTGAGGTCGGTCTCGGGTGGCTGCGAGCGGCGGACGGCATCGGCGCGGCCTCCATGAGCCTGTTCCTGTCCTATGTGATCCTGCGGCGGCGCATCGGCAAGGTGCTGTTGTGGAGTGTCGCGGTCTTTGGCTTTGCCACGATCGCGCTGGGTTTCACCACGAACTACGGCGTGGCTTTTGGCGCCATCATGGTGCTCAGTGCCGCCGACGCCATCAGTGTCTACATCCGCTCGAGCCTTGTTCCGCTGGCGACACCCGAAGCCATGCGCGGCCGCATCATCGCGCTCGAGAACGTGTTCATTGGAGGATCGAACGAGCTGGGCGCACTCGAATCCGGCGTGGCCGCGCAGTTCCTGGGTCTCGTCTGGGCAATCGTGACCGGCGGCATCGGAACAATCCTGGTCGTCGCCGCATGGTGGAAGTGGTTCCCGGCCCTCCGAGACATCGACCGGTTCGAAGATGTGCGACACGTCGAGACAGCCGACGACCGCCCGGCATAACGGCGCCTGCTCGGTTGTTGATACGAACATCGACAACAACCACCTGCCGGCCCAGAACGGGCGCGACGACCGGGAATCGAGTGTTGTAGCAATCCTCGACCGGGTCGTAGGGGCGACCCGGCGCGCCGCTGGTCGGGTCGCACGGTCCCGTAGTGGCCGAATCGCAGGCGCCTTGCTCCTGATCGTAGGCCTGTTCCTTCTAACCCAGCGGTCCTTCGTTGCCGAGCAGATGGCGAGCTATGCCACGGACAGTCAGTCGCCCCCGCTCCCGGCGGAATGGATGGTGGACGACGCAATCCTGCAGTCCGCGGCCGAAGCATCCCGAGGAAGCCACGGCCTGGACGGCGAGATCCACCACACGGTCGACTACCCGCACCAGCTGCTGGCGGCATTGGAGAGCCCGACGTATTCAGTCGAGGGGAACGTCACCGTTGTTGACGGCACGGCGGTCCTTCAACACGATCCCCGGGTCCCGATTGGTATGCCGCTGCTCCAGTTCCTCGAGTATGCCGCGATTGCGGAGCTCCCGATCGTCAAGCTTGACCTGAAGCGCGATGATTCGGGGCCGATTATCGCCGACGTACACCAGGCGGTCGATGAATTTGGGTTGAAGCCAAGCCAGATGCATTTCAACGCCAATGTGTTTCGCGGCCCCGGCGTCGAGAACGACATCTTCGGTGCGCGTTCAGACAAGTCGTTCGTCGACCGGATGTACAACCTCATCGTGATGGAGCTCGAGACCTCGGATCTGGTTCGGTTCGCGGAGGAGTTTCCGGATTCGACGATTGTCATCAGCTCGACGACCGCTACCGGGCCAATGGATATTGGCTACTCGGAGAAACATCTGGATCAGTTCGTGGAAGCCGCCGAAGAAATCCGGGAGACCAACCCGCAACAACCGTTGGCGTTCGCCGTTCGGGGAGACCTCGCCGCACAATCCGGACCCGGGTTCATCGAGGGGCTTTCTGCTGTCGACAACAGCTACGTCGCGGCGTGGTGGTCTGGCGATGTTCCCTCCGAGCCTGAGGAAATCCAAACTCTGCGTAACCAGGGCGTCACGTTCTTCGATACCGGGCAGGAGAAAGGCCTCTGA
>SHLQ01000307.1 GCA_004282895.1 Acidimicrobiales bacterium | reverse complement strand
ACATAACACTGCATCGAGGTGCCGATCGCATAGAGCTTGCGGACGTAGTCGGGATCGAGATCGTCGACTTTGGCGTGTCCGGCGATCACTCGCTCCATGCGGTCGCCATTGACGTTTCCTGGCACGATGCCGTTGACGCGGATGTTGTCAGGGCCGAGCTCCATGGCCAACGTCTTCGTGAAGCCGGTCACCGCCCACTTCGCGGCGGCATACGGCGATCGGGTCGGATAGCCAAGGATGCCAGCACCCGAGACGAGGTTGATGATGACGCCGTACTGTTGGGTCTTGAAGACAGGTGCGACCCGCCGGGCGCAGAAGAACTGCGCATCGATGCAGACCGCCATGCAGTGTCGCCATTCCTCGTCGGTCACGTCTTCCACCAACTTGGTCGGCCCGGCAACACCGGCGTTGTTGATCATGAAGTCGAGGCCGCCGGGAAGGATCTCGTCGAAGATCGCATCGAGTTGGGCGGAATCGGTGACGTCACATTCCCACGTCCTGATTCCTTCCGGCAGCGTCGCCAACCCCGACGGGTCGATGTCACAGGTGAAGACTTCGGCGCCGAGAGCGTGCATGGCCAAGGCGGTCGCCCGCCCCATGCCGTCGCCGCCCGCGGTGATGAAAGCTCGTTTGCCTTCGAGTGAAATCTGCATGGCGGTTACTCCTGATCATCGGATTCCGGGATTGGGTCGAACGTGTGGGCGAGCAGGTCGTTGAAGAACGGAAGACTTCGTTCGTAGAACTCAAGCAGGCGGGGTGAGTCTTCCAATGGGGCGTAGTCGGTCTTTGGCTTGACGATGCCGGTGCTCTGGCGCAGCTGATCGTGCCACGGGCCGGTGCCTTCGCCGTACCAGCTCACTTCGCTTCGATCGCCGGACTCCCACGACAGCGCTTCGGCCATGAACGGAATGCCGGCGGCGGCGCAGTAGGCACGGGCTGTGCCCTCGGGATCGTCAATCAGGTCACCGGAGAACATCACCGGCGGCGCGGTTCCGTCGCGCTCCGCGATGCGGTGAAACAGCCGGTGCAGCGATTCGAAACCGACCTCCTCGAAGCTGCAGTCGGGCCAGTGTTTGGCCAGACCCTGGACCACCCGCTTCGGATCGCGGATGAGGAACGTGTGGGTCATCGCCGTGAGCTTCTCGTCGTCGAGATCGTGCTCAACCGAGTAGACGAAGTCCTTCACGAACACGTCGGTCGTGTCGGCCTGCGCGGCGAGCGCCGACCACACGGAGGCGTAGCTGTGGCCAGGTTTGGCCTCGACGTGAGCGTCGCGGTCGCTGCGTCGATCCTCGCCGTAGTAGTAGAGCTCGTTCCACGGTTCGTGGTGGCACGTGAAGTCGCCCCGCTGACGCATCATCCATTCGAATGCGGTCGAGGTCGATCGGGGTGTCGCCCACAAGGTCAGAAACACTTAGGCACCGTCCTGGATGGAGGAGAGCAACGACCCGTGACGCCCGAGCGGGGCGACACCCAGAGTGCGAAAGATCTGCCAGTAGAGGGAAACGTCCGCGGAGATGACCGGCGTTTCGATCGCCGCCTCGATATCGGCCAGCAGCCCGACGAGACGTCGGGGCAGACCATCATCGTCTCGATAGTTGGACATGCCGTTCACGAGAATGGCGTCAACATCGGGGGCGGCCTCGGCTGCATGTTGCATCGATTGCAGAGCCAGCTCGCCAGGGAAGATCCAGGTCTTGTCGTTGACCTCCTCCTGGGTTTCGTAGATCCCCATGTCGACGAAGTTCCCGTACCAGACAACGTCGATGTTGGCGCTGCGCAGGAAACGCGCCACACCGTCTCGCCAGTCCGGCCAGAAATAGACGGAGTTGAGTGCAACTCGTTCGTAACCACGTTCTTCGCACGCCTCCACCAGCGTCATACCCGCCATGTGCAGGGGCGTCTCGTACTTCTCGCTGGTCTCGGCGATGAAGCGCCGAATGTCGTGGACCTCTCGTCCACCGGCATGGACCCAGTTGGTCCCGACCTGACCGACCACGTCAGCGCCTGCGTTGCTGAAGCAGTGCACCACCTCGTCGAGGAGTTGGAAGTTGTCCGCCCGTTGCGATAGTTCGTGGGCATAGCCGGGGGCATGAAGCAGCCGGCCGTGTGCGCCCACCGTTTCGGGG
>SHLQ01000162.1 GCA_004282895.1 Acidimicrobiales bacterium | reverse complement strand
GACCGGCGCTGTCGGGGGGTACTTCGTTAGGCGTTCTCGAGCTTCTCGATTGCGCCGCCCAGGAAGCCGTGCTTCATCCCAAAGACGTCTTCGGGAAGCAGTTCTTGGCAGGCCGTGAATGCTTCATCCATCTCGTCGAACTCGGGGAAGTCGAAGCCTTCGCCGTCAAACTCCGGGAACTCGAAGCCCTCTCCGAAGCCGAATCCGTCGATGATGCCGTCGAGCATTCCGAATGGTTCGACCGTTTCGAGATCGACGTCGCCAGTGCTGGTCACGGTGATGTCGTCGCCGGTCTTGGTGATCGTGATGGTGCCGTCACCATCGCCGAAGTCGGCAATGGTGAGCTCGCCGTCGTCCATGACCGAAACGTCTGGGCCGAAGTCACCGTCGAACTCTGGGAACTCGAAGTCCTCCAGGTCGCCGAACATGTCACCGAACAGCTCCTCGAGCTTTTCGGGATCGATGTCCTCGAGCTCGAACTCCTCGATGTCGAACTCCGGAAGTTCAAGCGTGTCGTCGAACTTCTCGAACTCGACACCGTTCTCGGCGAGACAGGCCTCGAACTCTTCGAACTGCTCCTCCATCTCGGCGAACAGGTCATCGAGATCACCGTCGTCGGTCTCTTCATCCTCCAACTCGCCTTCGTCGCTGTCGGATTCGACGATGTCTTCCTCGGCGTCGTCGTCGGCGTCGGGTTGGGCGACCGCCTGGGCGGCGACTGGTGAGTCGCCAACGAGTTCGGTCTCGGATGCGTTGGCGCCGACACTGAGGGCGAATAGGGCCGCAACAAGAGCGATGGCGCCGATGACGCCACCGATAAGGCCGGCGCGTCGGGTGCTGTCATTTGGCGGTTGCTTGGGGGTGGGGGTCGTCATGGAAGAAATCTCCTTCGCTAGGGCACGCAGAGTGCTTCGTGTTGATCGTCATGATCGACAATGCACCTGAAGCTTTCCTGAGAGCTCCTGAGGATTTTCTCAGATTCTTCTCAGAATGTCCGTGCAGACTGCAGTAATGCGTTTATTGCTTGTCGAGGACGAACCGACCCTTGCGGATTCGATCCGCCGCGGTCTGGAGGCCGAAGGGATGTCCGTCGACCACGAACTCGACGGCCAGGACGGGTTGTGGCGAGCTCGGGAGGGGGAGTATGACGCCATCGTGCTCGACATCATGCTTCCCGGTCTCAACGGCTACGAGATTTGTCGCCAGCTTCGCGAAGACGAGGTATGGACTCCCGTACTGATGCTCACCGCCAAGGACGGTGAATACGACGAAGCGGACGCCTTTGATCTTGGCGCCGATGATTACCTCCGCAAACCGTTTTCGTTTGTGGTTCTCGTGGCGCGTATTCGAGCACTGGTGCGTCGTGGCCTGACGGCTCGACCGTCGACGCTGACCCACGCCGACCTCACGTTCGATCCCGCCTCGATGCGGTGCCAGCGCGGCGACACGTCGATCGAGCTCACCCAACGAGAAGGGGCCGTGTTGGAAACGCTCCTGCGTCGCTCGCCCAACGTTGTCCCCAAGCACGAACTACTTGACTCGGTCTGGGGTATGGATTTCGAGGGTGATCCCAACATCGTGGAGGTCTACGTGGGGTATGTCCGCCGCAAGATCGATCGACCTTTCGAGACGAAGACGGTCAAGACCGTTCGTGGGCTCGGCTACCAGATCGCAGCCGCGACATGAGCGGCTGGACCATTCGGGCTCGCCTCACCGCAGCGATCGTTGTGCTGACCGCCGTGCTGTCCCTGCTGGGGCTCTGGCTTGGTGTCGGTGTGCTCGAGGGTCAGGTTCGCGATGCGGCGATCGAGGCTCGCGTCGAGCAGTTCGACGGCTTCGACAATGACGGCTTCGATGCGTTCACGAAAGAGGTGTTCGCATCCCCTGATTTCATCGATGTGTTTGACCTGACCGGGGTGATCTTCGGCACCGGGTTCGAGGAGTTCGACAAGTTCGAGACCGCGTTCGTCACGGAGACGGTCAACGACCTTGCGGTCTACGACGAGTTGGCCGCCGCGTACGGCTCGTCATCGGGAACGGTACAGGTCTGGTTGTCGCCCGAAAGTATTGTCGCGATCGACCGGGACGGTTCGGCGGCGATGGTCAGCGAACCTCTCGACGTCCCAGTCGTGCCACTGGTCGACCTGCTCGAACTGAACCCCATCGACGTCGAGGAGCTGTTGCAGGGCGGATCTCCGGACGACCTTGAGCTCGCGTTCGGCACCGAGGAGATGGACGGCGTCACCTTCGGATTCGTGGCCGAGGTAACCGACGAGTTGGATGCGGTGGAGACGATCCGCAGCACCCTGCAGGTGGTTCTCGCTGCCATCGTCGTTGGTGCGGGCCTTGCGACCTGGTTCATCGCCGGCAGAGCCCTGCGGCCGGTGGGACAGATCACTGGTCGAGTTCGTGAAATCACGGCGGGTTCACTTGACGATCGTGTCCCGGAGTCCGGGCGCGAGGACGAGATCGGGGTTCTGGCCCGCACCATGAACACGATGCTCGGTCGCTTGGAGAACGCTGACCTTCGACGCCGGCAGTTCGTGTCCGATGCCTCCCACGAGCTCCGCACCCCGGTCGCGGTATTGAAGAGCGAGGCCGAAGTTGCGAGGCGGGCACCGGACAGCACGTCGGTCGACGAGCTGGCGACGGTCGTTCTCGCCGAGTCGAACCGACTCCAGGGCCTTGTGGGAGACCTCCTCTCGTTGGCGCGTTCGGACGAGTCGTCTGTTGGTGATGCTCGGGGGATGATCGACCTCGATGAGGTGGTGTTCGCAGAGGCGTCTCGTACGCGAGCCGTGCCGGTGGATCAGGGCGAAGTTTCCGCCGGTCGTATCGCGGGTACGACCGAGCTGACCCAGCGGATTGTTGCGCACCTGCTCGACAACGCATGTCGCCACGCGGAGTCCCGCGTCGCTATTGGCGTTCGAACCGATGGCGAGCAGGTCCGGCTCTGGGTTGATGATGACGGGCCGGGTATCTCGGCGGATCAGCGGGAACGTATCTTCGAACGGTTCATCCGTTTGGACGACGCCCGCTCCCGGGATGAAGGTGGCGCGGGCCTCGGGCTGGCCGTGGTTGCGGCGTCGGTTGAAGAGTTGGCCGGCACCATCGCCGTGACGGAAGCACCGTTGGGTGGGGCCCGGTTCGAGCTGACGTTTCCTCGGGCGTAACCCGATCTACTCCGACCCGTCGGCGTCGTCACCCACGAGCGGCTCATCGAGACCGTGCTCGGGAAGTGCGGCTTCGACCACTGTTGTCGCAGTCTTCCCGGGCGTGGAACCTATCCGCGTCAGCGGACCTTCCTCGATCGCATACCGCTCGCCCGATGCGGAGATGATGCCCTGTGCGGTGGCGGCGGCCGGTAGTGCGAGCAAGGCTCCGGCGGGGCCCAGGACCGATGCGCCGACGAGCACCGAGCCGAAGGACACAGCGGGATGGATCTTCAGGGTTTTCGAGTCGATCCTCGGTGCGAGGAGGTAGTTCTCGAACTGTTGGTACGCAACGAGGAAGAGCAGTGCCCAGAGCGATCGGGTGGGTGATTCGAGCAGCGTCAAGATGACCGGCAACGCGCCGGCGATGTACACACCCACGACGGGTACGAATTGGCTGACGACACCGACCCACACGGCGAGGGCAAGCGGGAACGGAACGCCGATGATGTTGAATGCGATCCAGGTGACGATGGACGAGATCGTCGCGAGCACCGTGCGCGAAAGGATGTAACCACCGGTCTTCTGAATCGCCAGATCCCACACGCCAAGCACCCGGCGTTGCCGATCCGGCTTCAGCCGAGAACAGATGGTGCGACGCAACCGTGGGCCGTCCGCGGTGAGATAGAAGGTGAAAAGGGCGATCGTGAAAATCTGGAAGACGAGGCCAACGACGGTGGCACCGATACCCACGACGTTGTCGGCCAAGCCGGTTAGCTGTTCGCCGAGTCCGTCTTCGTTGAGGAACTGGTCGCGCACGGCGTTGAGGTCGGTCGTCTCGTCGATGTTCTCCTGCAGCCAAACCTCCAGGTCGTCGATCAGCTCGGGAGCGTCTTCGACGAAATGGGTGGTTTGTTCGGCCAGAACCGTCCCGACGATGAAGCTGAATCCGCCAATCAGGATCAGCGCGGCGCTGAACATGATGAGTGTTCCGAATCCTCGACGGACTCCTCGCTTCTCGAGGAAGTTGACCGCCGGCTCCAACGCGAACGAGAAAAAGAAGGAAATGAGGATCGTGACGAGGAATCCCGAGAGCGATTCGAACAGCTCTCGCAGCAACCACAGGAAGATGACTCCTCCGAGTAGTAATCCGATTGCTCGCGGCACCCAGCGTGGCATTCCGTCGTTTTCCGGTAATGTGTCGGCAGGTTGCGGAGCGGTCACGATTGCCAACGCTAGTTGGCGGCGACACGGGTCGTTCGCACCATGTTGTCGAATCCAAATCGATGGGACCATGGTCAAAAGCAAGGGCGAAAAGGAAGCGTGGACATGAGAGCTGTAGTGCGTAGAGGTGGTGCTCGTCGTGCGGTCGTGCTTGCCGGCCTGTCGATACTGGCGCTGGTTGGCACGATGGGAATGGGCGCGGCGTGGGCGGCCAATCCACCTCCGGAATTCGTTGACGCCGTGGTCGCCGACGAGATCTTTGCCCCCATCCAGATCGAGATGGCCCCCGATGGCCGACTCATCGTTTTGACCGACAGCGGCCGCGCTCACGTGATCAAGAACGATCAGCGCCTTGCCACCGATCTCTTCGACATTCGCAGCCAGGTCGACGACGTCGCAGACCGCGGTCTGCTGAGTATGGCGTTCGACAACAACTTCGCCGTAAACGGATACATCTACGTCCTGTACACCTACGACACGAATGGCGTCGACGACGGCATCGGCCGCAACCGCCTGTCGCGCTTCACCGTCACCGGTGATACCGCTGGCTCCGAGGTCGTGGTGTTCGACCAGTTTCCAGATGCAGATGTTGCCCTCCACTACGGCGGCGGTCTCGAGATGGGCCCGGACGGCAAGCTCTACGTGACGGTTGGGGACTACCTCATCGGACCGAACGCACAGGACAACACGAACATCAAGGGCACCGTTCTTCGCCTCAACACCGATGGCACGATCCCGCCCGACAACCCGTTCTACGACGACCTTCAGGGTGTAAACCGTGCGATCTTCGCCAACGGGTTGCGCAATCCATGGCAGACGGCGAAGAACCCGGTCACCGGCGAGATCTTCATCAGCGACGTCGGATCCGACTCCTGGGAAGAGCTCAACGTTCTGCAAGCCGGCGCGAACTACGGCTGGCGCCTCGCTGAGGGGCCAGCTGATCCTGGCGACCCGGCCCAGCAGGGCCTGACCGATCCGCTGTGGGCCTTCCCCCACTTCGGTGTTGCTCCAGGTACACCAATTCAGGGTTGCGCAATCGTTGGTGGCGACTTCTACGAGACCCCGAACCCAACCTTCCCCGCGCAGTACCGCGGCAAGTACTTCTCGGCCGACTACTGCACCGGCCAGGTCGTGACCGTCGACCCAACGACGGGCGTGGCGACGAACTTCATGGACGGCTTCACCGAGATCGTGGACATGGCGGTCAGCCCGGTCAACGGTGATCTCTACTACCTGGATCGTCGATTGAACGACGACCAGACGTTCCCCAAGGGTGGCGTCGGCAAGATCAGCTACGTCGGCCAGATCAACGAGATCTCGATCACCACACAGCCAAATGACGTGTCGATTGCGGTTGGCGGAACGGCGTCGTTCTTCGTCGGTGCATCCGCCCCCGGTGACGTGACCTATCAGTGGAGGCGCAACGGCATCCCCATCCCGGGTGAAGTTGGCCCCCGACTCACGATCGAGAACGTGGTTGCAGGCAACGATGGCGACCAGCTCGCGGTCGAGGTCAGCAACGGCATCGACAGTCTGCTCTCAGATGTGGCCACGCTGAACATCACGAACAACACGGTTCCCGTGCCGGTGATCACGATCACCGGTGTGCCCGATGGGTACATCGCCGGATCGGCCTTCAGCTTCAGTGGTACCGCGACCGACAACGAGGACGGAACCATCGCGGCCAGCACGTTGCAGTGGGAGGTTCGCCTCAACCACGACGAACACGACCACGGTCTTCTCTCCGGGATAACCGGAGGCAACGGCTCGATCACGGTGCCTCCCTCGATTGAGACATCCACCAATGTCTGGGTGACCGTCTATCTCACCGCAACCGACAGCGACGGTACATCGACGACGGTAACCGCTCGTATCGATCCGCTGATCACCACGGTCACGCTCGAGACGGCGCCCGGTGGCCTCGATGTGAGCTTCGAGGGTCAGGATCATCCGGCGCCATACAGCTTCGACAGTGTTGCCGGCGTCTTGCGTGAAGTCTCCGCACCGGCGACCCAATCCAACGGCGGTACGAGCTACAACTTCGCGAGCTGGTCCGATGGATTCGGACGGGATGAGATTCGCCCGACGGCCACGGTCGACGAGACCATCACCGCCACGTATACGCCGATCGCGCCAGGCAACGTCTGTACGGTCACCGCGTTGGTGGATGCCGTGCGGATCGACTGGCAGGACAAGCCGGGCACCGAGGTTCTCCGCAATGCCGGTGGCTGGGTGGCGACGCCGGCCGCAGGCACCCTGTCGTACACCGCTCCCGGTGCTGGCGTGGCCGACGGGTGGCTCATTCGCCGAACCGGTGGTGGCGGCGATGAAATCTGCACCTTCGACGAGCCGCCTCCGCCAGAGGGCTGTGTTGTCACGGCTGCTCCTGGCGGTGTGTTGATCGACTGGGATCCGGTGCCAGGTGAGAACCGCTATCAGGTGCGCGACACCGCCAGCGGATGGATCGCGACCGTCGTCAACGCCACGCAGTACTTACACAACGGTGATTTCACGAGAACGTACGAGATCAAACACAAGATCGGCGGTGTGAGCTACTTCATTCCGTGTACGAACGATGGTGATCCGCCCGATCCACCTGATCCACCTGATCCGCCCGATCCACCCGAGCCCGGCGAATGTACCGTCGTGGCCCACAACGGTGGCGTCCGCATCAGCTGGCCGGACATCCCTGGTGAGGACACCTATCAGGTTCGTCTCGCCGGCGGCGGTTGGATCGCCACGGTCTCCAACACCACGACCTATGACTACGCGGCCGGAAATTTCGGGCAGACGTTCGAGATTCGTTATCGCCTGGGAGGTACCGTCACCACGATTCCGTGTACCAACGATGGCGAGCCGCCTGTTCCCGAAGTGTGCATGGTGACCGACATCG
>SHLQ01000028.1 GCA_004282895.1 Acidimicrobiales bacterium | reverse complement strand
CCTTGGCGTGGGTTTCGCCGTCGGGGTGATGCAGCAACAGCACCCGGGCGCCTTCCTTCCGCAGCGCTGCGCCGATGGCACCGGCGAAACTTGGTGCCTGGTCGAGGTCTCCCACAACCACTCGACGGCCAACAAGACCCTCCGACCCATTTCGCAGTGCTTCCTGCTCCCGTACCGCCGCGATGGGCCGGGCGGCGTTGGCGGAGAGCCGGAGGCGGGTCAGCGTGGCGATTGTCGTCGGGTCGGCCACGCCGTCGACGGGCAGCCCGGCGTTTCGTTGGAAGTCGGCCACCGCGGTTTCGGTGCCGGCCCCGAAGACACCGTCGATCCATCCGGCGTCGAAGCCGAGGCTGCCGAGTAACAACTGCAGCTCGGCGACATCGTCCCCGCGCATCATCGGGGTGCGGCGACACATGAGCCGCTCGCCGAAGTGATGACACGCGTCGAGCAGGGACGCCCACGTCTCCAGATCGACAATGCCCGTTTGATCAAGCCCGCGCCCGCGTTGGAACAGGAGAACAGCGTCGCCCGTCGCGGGACCAAAGACGTTGAGTTGGAGCGTTTCGACCGGGTACCCGACCATTGCCAGACGGGCGTGGAGGTCTACAACCGACGGCCCGCTGGCGTCGAGTTTCAGTGGCTCGTCGATCTGCGGCTCGTTCATTCGATGAGCCTAGGCAGTCGAGGCCGGTTAGATGTACTCGCTGATCTCCGCCATGAGGGCGTCCTTGGGCTTCGCACCCACGATGCGCTTGACCGGCTGGCCATCCTTGAAAAGGATCATCGTCGGGATACTCATGACCTCGTGTTGACGAGCCGTGTCGGGGGCGTCGTCCACGTTGAGCTTTGCGATCTTCACGGAACCAACCTGCTCGTCGGCGATCTCGTCGAGGATCGGGGCGATCATCTTGCAGGGTCCGCACCATTCAGCCCAGAAGTCGACAAGCACAGGCTCGCCTTCCGCGGAGATGGTGTCAGCGAAGTTCTCATCGCTCAACGTTGTCACGTGTTCAGAAGCCATGGATGGGCCTTTCTTTCGTCCGAGGGTGGTAACCACCCAGTGGTCTGGAGAATTCCGTGGTTGGAACTCAATGTGATTCCTGGTCTTCGAGCCAGCGTTCGGCTTCGATCGCCGCTTGACAACCGGAGCCGGCAGCGGTGATGGCCTGACGGTAGTACGAGTCCTGCACATCACCGGCAGCAAAGACGCCGGGGATGTTGGTTGCCGTGCGCCCCGGCTCGGTCTTGAGATAGCCGTTGTCGTGCATGTCGAGCTGGTCGACGTACAGACCGGTGTTGGGCGTATGGCCAATGGCGATGAACAGCCCGGTGACCGCCAGCTCACCCACGCTGTCGTCGACGGTGCTCTTGGTGGCGATGCCGGAGAGTTTGGCGTCACCCTGGTATTCGGTGACGACCGTGTTCCAGTGGAACGTGATCTTGGGGTTCGCGAAGGCTCGTTCCTGCATGATCTTGGACGCGCGCAATTCGTCGCGACGCACCAGCACGTGGACCATGGACGCGAAGCGCGTGAGGAAGGTGGCTTCCTCGATGGCCGAGTCGCCACCGCCGACCACGGCGATTTCCTGATCGCGGAAGAAGAACCCGTCACATGTGGCGCAGGTGGAAAGGCCATGGCCGATGAGCTCGGTTTCGCGGGGGAGATCGAGCATGACCGACTGAGCCCCCGTGGAGACGATGACGGTTTTCGCGAGGTGGGTTGGTTCGGCCTCGTTGTCGCCGACCCAGATTTTGAAGGGGCGTTCGGAGAGGTCGACCTTGGACACTTTGACGGTCTGTACTTCGGCCCCGAAGCGAGTGGCCTGGGCGCGGAAGTTCATCATGAGCTCGGGGCCCATGACCCCTTCGGGAAACCCGGGGAAGTTCTCCACGTCGGTCGTCAACATGAGCTGGCCGCCTGGTTGATCACTGGTGGACGACGGTTCGCCTTCGAGTACCAGGGGGTCGAGAGTGGCCCGTGAGGTGTAGATGGCAGCGGTGAGTCCTGCGGGACCCGAACCGATGATGACGACGTTGCGAGTTTCAGGCATGGGGGAATTCTTTCGTGAGGGGAGCGCTAGCTGACGCGCTTACGCCATGCCCACAACCCGATGGCACTGAAAATCAATCCCAAGGGCAGGTACACGAGCCAGACGCCGTAGGGAATGGCGTAGTTGAGCAGGTGTACGAGTCCCGCAAGCAGCATGATCAGCGCGGGTACACCCAGCGCAATGATGACAATGCCGTATACGAGGCCTCTCGTCGCCTGTGTGGCCGGCTTTGTGGTCTTGTTTTTGACGTTGTCGACAAAGCCGACAATCGCCTCGGTTGCTTGCACGGGCCAGTCGGGTGTTTCTTCTTCAGTCGGCAACGCCATCCGCTCAGCCTACTAGCCAACCGGTGAACAGTCCCCCGCGTCGAAGAGGGTATTTGTGCCATCTTCCTCGAACGTGATCACCACAACTTGTCGGACACCGTCGTTGTCGATTTCCGCAAGCGCCAGCCCAGGCTCGGCAGCATCGGTGAGGTCGACAAGGCATTCCGGATTGACGGTGGATTGGATCTCGGGGTCACTCACGAAGAGGTTGGGGAGAATCCCGCCCTGCTCGATTGCTGCCAGCAACCCGAGCGGGCTGTTGCTGAAGAAGATGCGGGCCTCGTCGTCGGCGCTGGTGTCGGCCGTGGAGTCGTTCTCCACCGCATCCTCTTCCATGGCTTCGTCTGTCGGCGCTGCCTCCATCGCAGCACTGGCGTCGCTGCCGCTATCGATGGAGTCTGCCGCTGAGTCATCACCGTCGAAGCTGCGGTCCGAATCATCGGCGCTGTCCGTGGCGTCATCGCTGCCGTCCGCGCCACCAGCATCGGAGAGGCTGGTGCTGATCTCGCCGGTGGCGGTGTCGGACGCAGTGGTATCGCTGCCGCTGTTGCTGATCAGGAACGGGGTGATCAACGCAACGAGCAGAATCGCCGCCGCGGCGGCCATGACTTGAGGCGAGAAGCGATCGGTGAACCGTTTGCGTTCCACCGCTTTCTCGCGGGCGACGGCCAAGGACGATACACCCTCGGGTGCGACGGCCTCGGCGGCAGCCAGCGCCGCGGCGATACTCGAGGCTCGGCGCTCCGCAGTGGCAGGGGCTGGCGACGTCCCGACCAGCTCGCTGACCGCACGAAGCTGCTCGAGTCGGGCCGAGGCGTCGGGCGACGCCTGGACGCGCTGCACCAGCTCCGGATCGGCAAGGCCGTCCACGACAGCAGAAAGCTGTTCGTCGCTGAAGGGGCTAGTCATGGTCAGTTCCTTGTACGAACCCAGAGTCTCTCTGGTTCCCGTCCCCGGACAATGATCCGATCAGATCAGCAAGTTTGCTGCGACCCCGCGCGATACGCGATCGCACCGTGCCAGGGGGGATGTTCAGTGTTTCGGCAATTTCGTCGTAGTCGAGCCCACCGAGATCTCGGAGAACAACGGGAACCCTAAACTCCTCGGGCAGTTGTTCGAGAGCGGCCTGCACGTCGATCTGCGCGCTCACCGCGTCGTCAAAGTTCCCGATGCTCGCGAGTTGCGTGTAGTTGTCCTCGTCATCGATGGAATCGGCCATGCGGCGCCCACGACGGCGTAGCTCGTCGATTGCCGCGTTGGTGGCGATGCGGTACGACCAGGTCGTGAATCGAGCTCGCCCGTCGAACTTGTCGAGATTCTTGACGATGGAAATGAGGGCCTGTTGACAGGCGTCGTCCGCGTCAGCCCCTCGTCCCACAACGCGCGCACATACGGCGCGAAGCCGATCGTGGTGGCGATCGAGGAGGATCTCGAGTGACGCCATGTCGCCGTCCTGCGCGGCGCGGATGAGATCGTCATCCTCGGCCAGTGTCTGCATCAACTCACCGCGACTTCGAACACCTCGAGCCGAACGCCGGTTTCGGTCTCGTCGTCGGTCTCGGCCGGCTCACCCAGGTCCGTGATCCAGAGCAGAAGCGTCGGTGCCGTCACCACGGGGATCTCGAGCACGGCCTCTGCAGGGTTGTTCTCGAAGAAACGAAGGGGTTCGCCCCAACCGTCCAGCGTCTCGAAGGGCATCGATGCCGCATACACGCGAGCGGACCAGTCCGGGTTTCCGGCGAGCACGTTGATCTCCGAGACGGTGCGCGGTTCGTCAAAGTTGATGATCAACCCCACACCTCCCTTCAACCCGCCAAACAGCCGGCTGTTGTAACGCTGCGTGTACCAAAAGGTAGTCGGGTCGCCGTCGTAGGCGCGGTTGGTGATGTCGCTGTGTTCGAGTCCGTCGTCGCCACCGGGGTCGAAGGCCGCGATCGCGACGCCGTCCACGACGGGTGGGTCCGGCAGGGGAGCGGTTGTGGTGGTCGTCGTCTCTGCCGCTGTGGTCGTGGTCGTGTCCGCCACCTCGTCTGTATCCGCCGTGTCGGTGGGTTCCTCGACGATGATCGTGTCGCCGTCGTCGCTGTCGTTGTCGTTGTCCGAGCCGGTTGTTCCGGTGGACGCGGTGGTGTCGTCGGTGGGAATCACGGTGGTCGTGGTTTCGATGTCGGAGGACCCATCGACGGTGTCGAGCGTGTCGCTCACCGAGTCACGCAAAGGACTCAACAACAGCCAGATGACCACACCCGCGACCACCATGAGCAACGCGGCAATGAAGGGCCACACGGTGCGGACCCTGGACTTCGGCGCCGCTGCGGGAGACGGGTCGTCTACGTCGTCGGTGGGGACCCGCACGGGAATCGACGGGATGGGAGTGGGCGCAACGGCGCCGATGGATGGCGTTGTCGGCGCAGGAGAGGAAGGCTGGACCGAGGTTGCGTCCGGACGCTGCAGGGCGGTAAGAGCGGCCGCGTAGCTGCGGGCATCCGGGTAACGATCAGCGGGGTTTCGTTCGAGCCCCTTTGCGATGAAGGCTTCGAGCTCGGGGGAGATGTCACGGCGCAACGATCGAGCGCTTGGTGCCGGGCGTTTCATCCGGTCCATCGCGCCGATCAGATCGGTTGCACTGAACGGCACCTCCCCGCACAACATTTCGTAGAGCACAATCGTCAGCGAGTAGAGATCCGTTCTGCCATCGACGAGGTTGCCTTGTATCTGTTCCGGCGCCAGGTATCTGACCGTGCCGACCAGCGCACCCGTGTCGGTGAAGGTGCTGTCGTCCAGAGCCTTGGCGATGCCGAAGTCGCTGATCTTGACGCGACGATCGGGTCGCACCAGCACGTTCGCTGGTTTCACGTCGCGATGAACAATGCCGTGATGGTGCGCGTGGCCGAGTGCCTGGGCCAGTTGCAGCGCGACTTCCACCGCGTCCTCCACCGTCAGCGTTCGGCGTTCATCGAGCACCGAACGCAGGTCTCGACCGGCGACGAGTTCCATTATGATCGCGTCCGTACGATCCGTGCTCACCGTGTCGTAGATGGCGACAATACCCGGGTGGGTCAGCCGCGCCGCGGCCTGCGCTTCCGAACGAAAGCGGGCAAGGATCGAGGGGTCCTCCGCCAGATGGGGGTGCAGCAGTTTCACCGCGACCCGTCGGCCGAGGCTCAGATCGTTGGCCTCCCATACCTCGGCCATACCTCCGGACCCCACGCGCAGGACCAGCTGGTACCGGTCGCCAAGCAGGGCTTCAGTCATTGCGCGCGAGTGGGGAGGTAACACAACAGGTCAACGCTAGTTGTGGGACTTGGGTGGTGGGCGTCACGGCCCGATGCTCAGTCGTGGACCTGATAGGTAATGCCGATGACGCCAGGGCCACCGTGGGTGCCGATCACGGCGCCGATCACATTGACCCGGGCCTTGTCCACGCCGGGAATGTCCTGAAGGGTTGCCAGGAAGTCATCCATGTCGTCGGCCTGACTGTGCAAGATCGCCAGGTTCTCGACGTCGCCGGCATTCACTAGTTGTTCGCGCACCCATTCGAGCGAGCGGCGCCGCGTCCGCTGTCTTCCGGCGGCGACAACCTCACCTGAACTCAGATCAAGCAGCGGCTTGATGGAGAGCACCGCGCCGAGGGCTGCCTGGGCACCACCGATACGACCACCCTTCTTGAGATATTCCAGGGTGTTGAGGGTGGCGTAGACCCGGGTGCGACCACTCATACCTTCGGCGAGAGCCACAATCTCATCGATGCTGGCGCCGTCCCGTGCGGCCGAAGCTGCGGCAAGCACGATCGAACCGAGGCCTCCCGTTACCGACTTCGAGTTGACCACGCGAACGTCGATTTCCACATCGTCGCTCTTGGCCGCCGTTCGGGCCGATTGGATCGTTGCCGACAGTGCTTCGGACAGGTTGATGCACACAACGCCGGTTGCACCTTCGGAGGCCATCTGATTGAACATGGCCACGAAGGCGCCGGGCGCAGGTGCCGATGTTTCCGGAAGCTCCTCGCTTGATGCGAGCCGGCGATAGAAGTCGGGAGTGGAAAGTTCGGTCCGGTCGACGAACTCGTCGTCGCCAAATCGGATCGAAAGGGGCACCATGCCGATTCCCCACTCGGCGAGTTCTTCGTCGGAGAGGTCGCAGGCGCTGTCGGTGACAATGCGGATGGTCATGTCACATTGTGGAGTACCGGTGTTCTCCGTCCAAATTCCTTGCTAGTGAACTGGCCGTTCGTCGCGTCGATGGCGCCACCACCAGATCAGGATCACACCGATCGCCGCTCCACCGATAACGAAGCCGATACCCGAGAAGGCGAAGGTTCGGACGACGAGCTCGGTCGATCCCAGTCGCACCACCCGATCGGGGCTGAAGATCTGCACGTTGATGGGTGAATCGCCCGACGCAAGCGCTTCGATCGGCAGTTCGATCCGGTTCGTCCCCGGAAACAGCACAATTGGGATCTCGTTGCCCTCCGGGAAGGCGAGCTTCTCACTGTCCAGCAACAGGACCACGGACAACGGTACGGACATCGTGTTCTCGATGACCAGGGGAAGTTTCGTTTCTCGACCGGTGAGGGTGATTGTGTCGGACGCCGGGCTGATCACCGCCGAGCCCTTTTGTTCGTCGATGATCGAATAGATCTGCTCGATGTAGGAGAGCTGCTGGCTGGCGTCGAGCTGACGACTCGCGGAGACGAACAACAGCTCGGTGAGCGGATCCATCGTTGCGGCGTCAGCAATCAACACGGCGTTCCAGCTCGAAATGGCTTCGACGGCCTGGAAGTACTCCGTGCGATAGGACCCCAGGGGTGTGGTGGTTTGCGGGGCAAGGTTGCGCCGCAGCGGGGAGCCGATCGTCCCGACCCCACCCGACGGGGTGAAGTCGGCCAGCGTGAGCGCTTCGGCAGGGGTCGCGGTGCGCAGTAGCGGCAGCCGGTCGATCCCGCTGAGAAGCACGTTCAAGAACGCAGGGGAGGCGATGTCATCGGGAGCCAGGACAATTGCCCGTCGCTGGTTCGGTTCCTCGATGGCTTCGATTGCGAGCTCGGCCAGCAGACGATTCGCTGCTTCCGCCGGCGGTTCTTCGGCGACGAAGTACCGGTCGTAGGAACGGTTGGTTGCAAGAGCAGGCAGCGTTGCGCCCGATTCGGCCGTGACAAGGAATTGTCCGTTCGGCTGACCAGCGAACACGCCCCGGTCGAACGGCACGAGATATTCGTCGTGAATGACGAGACCTTGAGTCCCGTAGTCGATCATCCAGTCGATCCCGGAGGTGTCTGTTGTTGGCTGGGGGAACATGATCGTCGGTGATGTCAACGCGACGGCGAACTGGGCGCGCACCTGCTCGCCGGCGTCGACGAGCTCCGACAGCTCAACTTCAAGCCGGGAGTCGACCCAGGCCTGAGCGTCGACATCGACGAAGCTCCGCGCGAACAATTCGTCGGCGCTCACATGGTCACGAAGGCGATCGAACAGACCGGTGACTTCCGAGTCGTTGGACTCGGCGAGTGCCAACAGGTTCTCTGGGGTGATGTCGAGCGTCACCGCGGCGTTGGGGTGAAGGTCAAGCAGGTCGAGTGTCGTGACGAGCGGCTCGAGGGTTGCGGCGTCGATGGTGCGGGAGCCGTCGGGCTGGAGGGTTACCGGCATCTCGACGGGCAGCACGAGCACCACCTGCATGGGTGCCTGGCTGAGGCCGCGCGGGAGTTCGATCAAGTGGGTGCGTACGGAATCAGTGAGCTCACCGGCGTTGTCCCGAAGTTCGATCACGATGGGGTAGACGGCAGGATTGCCGTCAATACGCAGGATCGGCAGTTCGGGCTCGGTGGGGTCGAGTGGCTCGGGCTCGGGGGTGCGAGGCCCGACCAGGGCGATCTCGAGGGAGAGCACCTCGTTCGAGGATTCCTGGAGTTCGTCGAGCAGCAGGGGTTCCGTTTCGAGCAGAACAGGTCGGCCGGTCACACCTGCTCGCACTTGCAGCCGCTCGTTGAGGGGTTCATGGACCCGCATCACCACGGTGGACCCGGACTCCGCACCAGCAACCCGCACCTGGAGATCGAAGATGCCACCGTCGTCCGTCCACGCACTCTGCGCTACCAGTTCGATTGACCCCGCCGATTGTGCGCTCGCGACGCGGGGCGCGAGCACACTGGCCACGAGGAGCAACAACCAGCCGAGTCGCTTCATGTCGGCCACTCATAGACCGTCAGCTGATGCGGCTCTGCGCGGAACCCAACGGCCTCGTAGAAGTCGAATGCCCCACGGTTGGAGACCTGGGTGTTGACCAGCATGTAGCGACATTCATGTTGACGTGCCCATGAGAGTCCATCCTCGACGAGCTCGCGGGCGGTTCCCATCCGTCGCTGATCCGGGTGAACGGCGAGACGTTGAAGAAAGGCGACGGTGTCGGCTCTTCCCACGATGCTGTATCCCGTGACGACACCATCGGTCGTGGCCACGCCATATCGATGTCGTGGTGTGGCCCGGCGGGCACCGGCGATGCCGGCGGCATCGAGTCGCCAGAACGAGTCGAAGCTTGCAGCGTCGATGTCAAGGACCGCCGGCAGATCGCTTCGTCGGCCTCGTCGAATGCTCGCGCCTGCGTCGCGCACGTCGGAGGCCGGAGACAGATCGTGGCGAAGCAGGTGGAGTCGCTCGCGTTCGACAAATCCGTTTTCGAGAAATGGCCCAGACTCGCTTGGCGTCAATGCGGAGGTGACGACGGCGCGGTCGGTTGGTGGTACGCGCGTCAGCGCATGGCGTACCTCGGGGGCTGTGACCCGTCGGGTCGGGATGAGTTGGACCCCAAACGGCCCGGATGGTCGCTCGACGATGCGTACGCCTCGTCGGGACCGGAGTCGTTGCTCCAGCAACATGACGCCGAGGCTAACGGCTCTTCACCTACGCTCGGCGATCATGTCCTCCACCGAAGCGAAGGTGCTACAAGAGGTTGCTCCGGTCGCCCAACGCTTCGTCGACGCGGGGTTCTCCATTTACCTGGTCGGCGGAATCGTTCGCGATCTCCAACTCGGCGCCGGTCTTGAAGACCTTGATTTAGACCTGACGACGGACGCTCGACCCGACGACATCAAACGGATTCTCTCGCCTGTCGCGGACGCGATCTGGACCCAGGGAGAGCGATTCGGCACGATCGGGGCGCAGATCGCGGGCCGAGAGTACGAGATCACCACCCACCGAGCTGAGTGGTATGCCCACGAGTCCCGCAAGCCTGATGTCGAGTTCGGCGACGATGTGGTTGCAGATCTGTCCCGACGGGACTTCACGGTGAACGCGATGGCCATTCAGGTGCCCGACGGGGAGCTGATCGATCCGTTCGATGGCCGTGTGGCGCTCGGCGACGGCGTTCTTGTCACTCCGATCGAACCCGAGGTCTCGTTCAAGGACGACCCGCTTCGAATTCTTCGCGCGGGGCGTTTTATCGCCCGCCATGGATTCACTCCCTCGGCGCCGCTGGTGGCTGCTGCGACGGCGGTCGCGGAACGGATGTCGATCGTGTCGGCCGAGCGGGTTCGAGACGAACTGGACAAGATCCTGATCGCACCAACGCCGTCTTCCGGCGTGCGGTTTCTGATCGACGTCGGTGCCTTCGACGCGGTGTTGCCGCTCGGCGATGTCGATACGGATGCCCTCATGTCCGCGTTGGATGGTGCGGTGAGTGACCTTCACGTGCGTCGAGGGGTGGTGTTCGCGAGCCTTTCTGCCGACAACCGGCTGACGGCGATACAGAACCTTCGTTATTCAAACGCAGATCAACGACACCTCCGTCAGCTGATGGATGGTCTCGAGCAACTGCGTCGTCGAACCTCGTGGTCAGCCGAGGATCTCCGCCGGCTGGTCGACCGTGTCGGCTACGACAACGTGGAACAGCTCTTCGACCTGGCGGCGGTCTTCGATGTCGGCGTCGCCGCGCGAGCTGCGTTCGACACGTTGGACAACTCTGAGGACCTTCGTTCCTTCGATCCGGTTCTCGGTGGGAATGCGGTGATGACCGAGCTCGGAATCGAACCAGGACCTGCCGTGGGGAACGCGATGAACGTGTTGCGGGAGCGCCGTCTGGTCGCAGGACCGGCGACCGCCGACGAGGAGCTGGAATTCCTACGAGCGCAGCGCGGCCACTAGTTGCCGACCTTGCGGCCTCGCATGATCAGCGACGCCGGGTGCAGCTCGCCCCCATCAGGTTCGAGCATGGTGTCGACGCGGTAGTTGGATCGGGTGAGGAGGGTGAACACCTCGGTCATGGTGTGTTCCACCGTGCGAGAGGCGCCGCTGCCACGCACCCGGCTGCCGCCGAACTGCTCGCGGGTGGCGGCCAGGACCGCGGGGTGGGGGAGCGTCAAGACCAGCGGGCGGTCCGGCTTGAGTACACGGTGTACCTGACGAAAAACGCGACCAAGATCCTCCACACCGGCGAGGGCGTGGACCGACAACACGACATCGAACACCTCAGCATGGAGGAATGCCAGCTCGGCATAGTCGGCCTGATGTAGCTCGACGTGCACCTCGGCGCTTTCGGCAGCTTCACGAGCTGCGCTCAGCTGCTTCTGGTCCGGATCGATGGCCACGACTCGCGCCCCAGCTCTGGCGAGGGCGACGGCGCTGTGACCAACCCCGGTGCCGAGGTCCAGGACCCGGAGCCCGTTCACGTCGCCAAGAAGACGGCGGTCGAGACCGGCAACGTCTCCGGGCCCGAGCTCGACATGGTCCGTCGGACGGGAGCGTCCGGTTCGACCGCAGGTCGTGTATCGAGTCCACGTCGGTTTCGCGTTCACGAGACCGGTCTGGTGCTCAGCAGGTGATTCCACTTGCAGCTCGGGCAGACCTCGACTTCGTAGGCCGTGAACCGTCCTTTGCGTCGACGGATCCGTTCGAAATCTCCCGCGGTGACCATGCACCGACCCGATGCCGGCAACCGGGGTCCGAACACGTAGGTGAGTTCAACCACGTCAACCTCATGGCAGATGGGGCAGGGGCGATCCGCCGACTGACCGCATGCGTGCGCGTTTCGCATGAGCTCCGACTGCGCGTCGCACACCTCCGACCGCGTGGCTTCACCACTGACGTAGGCCTGGACCACTCGTTCGCGGGCCAGCCGGTAATCGATGGATCCCCCGGCGCTGTTGGCGGCAGCTTGTTGCAGACTTCGGCTCACGTCCTCAGGGTACTTCTGTCGGATGCGCGCGACTTTTCACACATCCGAGGGGTCCAAGTAACTACGGTGGGACCACCGAATTGACGGAAAGAGGAAATTCATATGGGAACGTTCGATCTGAAGAAGACCAAGAACGGCAAGTTCATGTTCAATCTGAAGGCGCGAAATGGTCAGATCATTCTCACCAGCGAGATGTACAACTCGAAGAAGTCTGCGGAGAATGGCATCGCTTCCGTCCAGAAGAACTGTGGCGACGACTCCAAGTACGACCGCCTCACCGGCAAGTCGGGCAAGCCCTACTTCTGCCTGAAGGCCGGCAACAATCAGGTGATCGGTCAGAGCCAGCAGTACAAGTCGTCCTCGAGCCGCAGCACCGGCATTGCGTCCGTGAAGAAGAACGGCAAGTCGGAGACCATCAACGACTTGACCTAGCCGGGAACCCGGGAACCCTTCGGGTTCCTTGGAGGTTTTCGGCTCTGCCGAAAACTCCCCCCGGGGTAACACAGTGGGCAAATCCTTGCCTTTCGTTTAGAGTGAAGTCACCGCTGGCAGCCTCAGAGCGCTGGACGGGAAGGAGTTCAACCAATGACGAAGGTCACTGTTCCCGCGGTCTCCGCACGAAAGGTTCGCGACGGCGCGGACGCGTTGGCGATGATCACCGCCTACGACGCGCCCGGCGCACGGGCCGCGAGCGAGGCAGGTATCGACCTCATCCTGGTCGGTGATTCCGTGGCCATGGTTGTCCTGGGATATGACGACACACTTCAGGTAACGATCGATGACATGGCCCATCACACTCGGGCCGTGGCGCGGGCCAACCCGGACTGTTTGATCGTTGGGGACCTTCCGTGGATGAGTTACCACGTGTCGGTCGAGGAGACGGTTCGCAACGCAGCCGAACTGATTCGGGCTGGCGCACAGTGTGTGAAGCTCGAGGGTGGGCGCAAGCGCCTGCCGATGATCGAGGCGCTGCTCGACGCGGAGATCCCGGTGATGGGACACATCGGTCTGACGCCGCAGTCCATGCATGCCATGGGCGGTTTCAAGGTGCAGGGTAAACAGGCCGAAGCCGCGCTTGAGCTCATCGAGGACGCAAAGGCCCTGCAGCATGCGGGTTGTTTCTCGATCGTCCTCGAAGGTATTCCGGTACGCGTCGCCGAGGCGATCACCGACGCTCTTGAGATCCCGACGATCGGTATCGGTGCCGGACCTCACTGTGATGGTCAGGTGCTCGTGTATCACGACCTTCTCGGCATCGAGGATCGTTTCGTGCCCAAGTTCGTTCGTCGTTACGCCGACTTCAAGGCGGCGACGATCGACGCGCTCGCCGCGTATGCCGCCGATGTCCGCTCCGGCGCGTTCCCCAATGACGAGGAGAGTTACCACCTCTCCGATGATCAGGCTGACGCGTTCGGGTTGTACGGAAGTGGCGGTCCCGGGGAATAATTGCCCCATGGAATTCGAGGTTGCGCCGACCACCCTCGAGTTCGGCGAGACCGGCATAGCGATTCGCTGGTCGAACGGCCACCGAAGCAGATTCCACACATTGTGGTTGCGCGACAACTGCACCAGCGGTGGCGACAAACGAGGAGCACATCGCACGGCCCTCATTTCCGACCTCGACCCCAACCTTGTTGTCTACGACGCCCACCTGAACGACGACGGAGATGTCGAGGTTTCCTTCAGCGATGGGCACGTCTCGACGTTTGACCCAGGATGGCTGCTGGCGAACTGTCCCGAGCCAGAGACGCGTCTGGGCCGGTCCCGCCGGATCGCCCACTTTCGGGCGGGGACGCCGTTGCGCGAGTTCTCCTTGCCGAGCGCGGGCGGAGACGAACATGGCGATCTTCTTGATGCGGTGAAGGAGTGGGGTGTTGCCCTGGTGCACGATGTGCCCGGTGATGAGGCTGGCACGGAACAACTCGCAGCCTTGATCGGCAAGGTCCGGGACTCGGACTTCGGCCGGTTGTTCGACATCGTGGTCGAACCCGACGCATGGGAGTCTTCACAATCGACCGAGGCGCAGGATCCCCACACCGACGACCCGTATCGCTATTCGCCGTCGGGGACCTCGATCCTGCATTGTGTCGAGGTGTCCACCACCGGCGGCGACTCGCTGCTTGTCGATGGCTTCGCTGTGGCTGAACAGTTCCGTGACGACGACCCCGATGGTTTCGAGCTCCTGAGCACCGTGTCGGTTCCGTTCGTGCGGCATCGAGCGGAGTCGGTGGACCAGGGTGAGGATGTCCATCTGGTCGCGGATGCGACGGTGATCGCTGTCGACCGTGACGACGAGATTTGCGGCATTCGTTTTCATCAGCGGGCGTTCGGCCCGTTCGACATCAACCCGGCGATCATGGGCGACTACTACCGGGCGCTCATCGAGTTTGGCCGTCGCATCAATGACCCGGTGAACACGATTCAACTGCGGCTGGAGCCCGGCCAGGCGCTGGTGTACGACAACCAGCGGGCGCTGCATGGCCGAACAGCCTTCAGCATCGCTGGTGGTCGGCGCCATGTTCGTTTGTGCACGATCGACCGCGACCAGTTTCACAGTCGGTTGCGGCGCCTTCGTGAGGAGTTGGAACGGCCTGGCGCGGACGAACGGCTGGCGGTCGGCAACCTGTCGTAGTTGTCACGGATCGACGGTGACGGCCTCTTCAAGGGCGGGCGCAAGAGCGACACTTTGGTCGACGGTGATGTGGAACGAATCGACGTTGCGCCACCGTCCGTTGTCGCTCGTCCGGCAGGTTGTCCCCGGACACAACACATCGAACAGATCCACGGTCCGCACCATGTCGTCTTCGTTGAGGGCACTCTCTGCATCCATCGCCCGCTCCCGGAATGCCAACGCGGCGACTCTGGGTTCGTCGGTCGCGCACGAGTCTGCGTTCAACTTCAGGGTTGCGTAAGCACAACCCCGAACATCCCATTGGCCGAATCGGGGAACGGGGTGCACCACCGAAACCGGAATGCCGGTTGATGTGACCTTCTCGACTGTGCGTTCAAACGCAGTCGTCCACAACTCGGCCTTTTCCACTGCTGTCTTCGCTTCCTCTCCCGTCTCGGGGTCAACCAGATAGCTATCAGTTTCTTCGATGTAGCGGTCGCTGGCTGAGGACAAGATGACTCTGCTAGGGGCGAGCCCGTCCAGTTGCTCCAGGCTGCTGTCGACGAAGTCTGCGCACCGCTCATCAGCCCTGTCGCCGTGCATGATCACCAGGTCGACGAAAGGGCATCCGCCCCTGGTAGCGACACGAAGGTTGACGTTGGCTTCCTCTGCCGCAACGACAAGCCCTTCGACTAGATGTCCGGCCTGAGAATCGCCGATCAGAACGACCGTGTCATCACTGTTGTTGTCCCAGCTGCACTGGTCGGTGTTGAGCATGTCCACTTCGCAACCCAGCTCACGATCTACGTGCGGGCCGAAGGCCGAGAGTGTCACGCTGTCCACCGCTCGATTCGTGGAGGACTCCGAAGCGCTCGCGCACAGCAGTGGGACTCCGAGACATACCACCGCGAGCCGCACGGTCTTCCACCCAGGGACCGCGACGCGGAGCCGAATCGGGTTTTCGATGAGATACAGCGAGATGATCGCGGGAACGATGGCAACGAGCGCACCGACGGGACGCAGCAACGGAATGCTCGGCGCGACCGCCGCTGCCATGACGATGGCTGGCCAGTGCCAGAGATACCAGCCGTAGGAGAGGTCACCCAGCCACTGCATTGGTGAGATTGACAGTGCCTGCGATATCGGGTTGTTCGGATCGACGATTCCGGCGATGAGCACCGCAAGGGTGGCTACAACCGGGTACAACACCGCAGTGCCGGGGAAGCGGGTTTGTTCGTCGAATGCGAAGAGGATGATGGTGAGTCCGCCGATGCCGGCTGCACCGAGCGCAGTTGCGACTCGGGTCGTCAAGCGGGGGTGGGTCGCGATGTGAGCAGCAGCCAATGCCAACAGGCCGCCCACCGCGAACTCCCATGCTCGTGCTGGTGCAAGGTAGAATGCCCAGTCCTGTTCTCCGGGCGTTCCGGCCGAGAGTTTCAGGTTCAGCCAGAACGAAGGGATTGCGATGGCGACCATCGTGACCGACAGCCCGGCGACTGAGCGTCTCGAAATTCGCCAGCCGATCAGAAGCAGAATCGGGAACGCAAAGTAGAACTGTTCCTCGACCGACAGGGACCAGGTGTGCAGGAGAGCGTTGTGTTCCTGGGACGGGTCGAAGTATCCCTTGGTCACCAGGGCGAGATAGTTGTTGGCGTTGAAGAAAACGGCGGCAACACCAGTGCGGACGGTGATTCTGAGTCCGCCGATGGGGGAGAGCCATGTGCTGACGAGCAACACAACGGCCAACATTGCTGTTAGCGCTGGAAGGAGCCGGCGGACGCGTCGAACGTAGAAACGTCCAAGGTCGATGCTGCCCGATCTTTCCAGCTCGTTTCGGAGCGAGTTCGTGATCACAAACCCCGAGATCACGAAGAAGACGTCGACACCGACGAAACCCCCGGGAAACGCTCCCATGCTGTGGAACAGCACCACGATCACAACGGCAATGGCGCGTAGACCTTGAATATCGCCGCGACGTTGAGACCGGGTCATATACGGCCTAATCGGCCGCACCACGGTGTTTGTGACCGCTAGTCCAGGGTTGGGCCGGTATTCCGTTCGGTGCCGTCACGTCCCGATAGACGGATTGGCGGTCTTCAAGAAGTCAGCAGGGAGAAGCTGCCGAGCTCGCTACGAAGATGATGGTGTGTCCCGCAGAACTAGGCGGCGTCGATGAGCCACACGATGTCGTCTTTCTCAACGAACCGTTCCTGTTCGACGACCAACTGCTGCCACAGCTCTCGTTCGGCCGGGGAGGTGAACGTGAAGTCGGCTTCGTCGACGTCCAGCTCTATTGCGTGTTGCAGTTGTCGCGTGCGAAGGGGGGTGATCTGTTCCATGGAACAGACCCTACGGACGGGGTATGACAGCCTCCGGAGAACGGGAGTTTCGGCGCAGCCGAAATCTCCAAGCAACCCGAAGGGTTGCCGGGGAGCCGAAATCTCCAAGCAACCCGAAGGGTTGCCGTTATTCCAGAACCTGACCGGCGGCGTACACCGCGTTGATCTGTTCGGCGTAGATGTCTGAGACCGGCGCTCGTTTGACCTTGAGCGTCGGCGTGAGTTCGCCGGTGTCGACGGAGAACTGGTGGGGGAGCACGGTGTAGTTGCGCACGTGTTCCACTCGAGCGAGCTGACTGTTGACCTCGGCGCTGATCGCCTTGTCGAGGTGCTCCCGGACAATGGGGTTCTCGGGCATGCTGGCCACGTCGATGCCGTGTTCTTCGGCGAAACGAGCCGATGCTTCGGGCTCGAGCGTAAGCAGTGCGATGAGGTACCGCTGCTGCTCCCCGATCACGACGGCGTGCTCGATGATGTCGATGCGGCTGAGGTCGGCCTCGATGTTCTTCGGCGCGATGTTCTTGCCGCCGGAGGTGATGATGATGTCCTTCTTGCGGCCGACGATCGACAGGTAACCGTCGCTGTCGAACGACCCGAGGTCGCCCGAGTGGAGCCAGCCATCGATGAGCGTTTCGTTTGTAGCGGCCTCGTCTTTGTAGTAACCGGCGAAGACGTTCTTCCCTCGCACGAGAATTTCGTCGTCATCGCCGAGCTTGACTTCGATGCCGTCGAACAGCTTTCCGACCGTGCCGTACTTGACCTGCCCGGGGAAGTTGCATGTCGTTGGTCCTGTGTCTTCGGACTGGCCATAGACCTCGTAGATCGTCATGCCGAGGGACGCGAAGAACTCGAGACTCTCGGCCGGGATCGGGGCCGCACCGGAGACGAGTACGTCAGCACGCTCGAGACCGATCGCCGCCTTCACTTTCTCCAACACCACCTTGTTGGCGAGGTTGTATTTCTTGGTGAGGGCGCTGCTCGGCGTTTCTCCTCGATTCGTGGTGGCGACGTATTCGCTGGCCACGCCACGGGCCCAGTCGATCAGCTTGGCCTTCACGCCCGTCGCCTCTTCAAGTTTGTTCGTGATGCCGGCTTCGAAACGCTCCCACACGCGGGGTACGCCGAAGAACGTGGTTGGGCGAACCTCTGGCAGGAACTCGGCCAGACGCAGACCATCGTGGCAGAAGGCCACCTCATACCCATAGGTGATGGGCATAAGAATCGAAGCGCTCATCTCCGCGATGTGAGAGAGCGGCAAGTAGGAGAGCGTGACGGCGGCCTCGTCGATGTCGAACGGCGTGGCCAGGGTCGTGCAGGTCCACAGCAGGTTGTCGTGGGTGAGCATGACGGCCTTGGGCGGGCCGGTCGTGCCGGACGTGTAGATGAACACGGCGAGGTCTTCGGCACCAACGGTTCCGTAACGCGTGTCGAGGTCGGCGTCGCTGACGTTCGCCGCGGCTGCGGTGAGATCGGACCAGCTCAGGACCCGCTCGTCATCGTGGGAGCCATCCATCAACACGACGGTGTGAAGGTCGGGGAGTGTGTCCCACACCTCGAGCACCTTCGCCAGCTGGTTGGTGTTTTCCGCAACGAGAACCTTGGACTCCGCGTGGCGGACCACGTAGCCGACCTCGTCGGGCGAACCCGTGGTGTAGATGCCGGCGGCGATGCCACCGGCGCGCATCGCGCCGACTGCGGACAGAGCCCACTCGGGTCGGTTCGGTCCGAGGATCGTGACGACGTCGCCCTTGCCGATCCCCAGGTGCATGAGGGCCCGCGCCACCTCTCGGGATCGCTGGTCGTAGTCGGACCAGGTGCTCGACCTCCACGTGCCGGTGAGCTTGTCGCGGTACGCGACGGAGGTGCCTCGGGTCCGGGCGTTCTGCACTAGGTGGTCGATGATGGTTACAGATTCAGTCATGAGATCCCTTTGGGTGTCGCATCCATTACTACCAGCTCATTTTCCGACGCGGAATTGCGGGTCGGTCGAGCTGCGAGCACGGCCACCAACCCGACACCGCCATAGAGGAGTGATGCGACCCCGAACGGAATCACGGTCGTGTCGATCGCTCGATCGATGATCGCTCCCAGAACCGCGCCGACTCCGATGATGACGACACCGGTGATGGACGCGGCGGTGCCAGCGACCTCGCCCATCGGATCCATGGCCAGTGTTTGGTACAAGGCGTTTGTGCTCGCGAGGAACGCGGTCAGAGCACACGCCAAAAGGAAGAAGGTCCAGAAACCCAGGCCGCGCGTTTCGCCGATTCCGACGTAGATGGCGGCGATGATGACAATGGCCGTCGTCGACACGAGGGTGACCCGGTAGGTGCCGAAGTGTGTGACGGCCCTCGCGGCCAGCAGAATCGCCAGTGCCATGCCGATGGCGTTGAAGCCGAAGAACCAGGCGAACTGGCCTTCCCTGCCGTAGATGTCCTCGATCATGCGAACGGAACTGCCGAGCCATGGGAAGAACGCTCCGTAGGACAACGCGGCCGCGGCGGTGAACAGGACCGTCTGTCGGTTTGTCACCACTGTCCTGGAAGCTCGAGCGAACTTTCCGAGCTCGAGCGGGATCACATTCTCGGAGGTGAGCGTCTCCTCCAGCCGGGTGAACCACACCATGACGGCGATACCGAGGACAACGGAGATGCCGGTGGTCCAACGCCAGTCGCCGATCAGCAGGAGCCCCTCGCCGGCCGCAGGTGCGAGCACCGGCACCAGCATGAAGATCGCGCCGATGAACGACATGATGCGGGCCATCGTGTCGCCGCTGTAGCAGTCGCGGGTGATGGCGATCGAGACGGCTCGCGGGCCGGCCGCACCGAACCCCCAGATCGCGCGGCCGACAAGAAACATCTCGAACGACGTCGAGACCGTTGAGACGATCGCTCCGAGCACAAAGATGGTGAATGAGGCGTACATGATGGGCTTGCGACCGAATCGATCGGCGAGCGGTCCGTAGATGGCAACCCCGGCTGCCATCGCGATGAAGAAGATGGTGACGGTGAGCGAGACAGAGTTGTCGCCCAGCCCGAACTCCGCTTCCATCTCGTCGAACGCAGGAAGAACCGTGTCGATCGACATCGCGATCGCCGCCGTGGCCATCGACATCATCGCAATGAACTCGCCGCGGCGCAGTCCGTGCCGGTCGCGGGTTCCTGATGACATCAGGTGAGCCTAGGAGTTGTGTGCGGTTTGGCTCCGATTGCACCTTGACGACTACGGTCGAAGGCGTTCACCGAAGGTCCGGGGGGATCACCATGAAGAGCGATGACCTGCGTGGAATTGCGTTGTTCGAAGGCCTGACCGACGAGCAGCTGGAGGCCAGTGCGGCGCTTTGTCTGGAAGTGCGGGCGCTCATGGGCGATCACCTCACCGACGAATCGGACTTTGGCTACTCGTTCTACATCGTGATCGATGGGCATGTAGTCGTGAAGGTTGGCGACAAGGTTGTTGCGGACCTTCGGGGCGGCGACCATTTCGGTGAGGTTTCGCTGATCGAACACGAGCGCCGCAATGCGACCGTCGTTGCCGCCGAGACCTGCCATGTTGCCAAGGTGATGACCTGGGACTTCGACAAGTTTCTCGACGTGAGTCCGCTGCTTCGCGAGCGCCTGAGCGCAACGGCAGCTGGGCGTCACAACGAAGAGGAATAGACGCCTCAGCTCGGAATTGCGCCACATCGCGCTGAACCCGTCGGGGGTTCCTGAGGACATCACGTAAGCCTGGGATTTCTGCGCGCGGAGCCCATCGCGCTCGTCACCATTTCACTGGTCCATTCGGCTCAAGGAAATTCTTCGAATGCCGATGGAAGACCTTGGCGACGGATTGAGAATCCTCAAATCGACTACACGTCGCTGCCGGCAGATCTCATTGCGACGTTCGAGATCGATCCGACCTTTGATGGATCCACTGTGGTCGTCGTAAGCAACGCCGACGTTCCCGACGTGGACTGGGGCTTCGGCCCAGTGAACCTGCCGCCGGTGTACACCGACGACACCGAGAACGACGAACAGTCGATGGACGTCGGCGAGTCACCGGAACCGCTACAAGCCACTGATGTCGATGGCGACACGCTGACCTACACCCGTGTGTCTGGTGAGATGCCCAACGGCCTCACGTTGAACCCCGATGGAACATTCGGCGGAACAACCACCACCGCCGGGGTATTCATCATCAATATCGACGTGTGCGACCCAGGTGGCGAATGTACGACAACCGAGCTGACGCTTCGTATCCTCGAGGTTGACCCGGGTGTGCCGGTGCTCGCCTTCACCGGACGGACCGTTCGGGTACTGGCCACGTGGGCTGTTGTCTTCATCTTCGCCGGACTGATGATGCTGGCCGGCTCGGCGGTTCTTCGTCGCCGGCGCGAAGCGCTGATCGTGGAATCTGCACCGGGCCGACGCCACAGTCAGCACTGACCCACCTGGCGCACACGCCTGATCAGATCATGCGAACCGGAGTAGTGCGGCAAGGATGAACAAGACGACGATTAGGCCAACGAAGATGTAGACGAGCTGTCGCAGGCTGAATCGTGAAAGCACGGCGTGCAGCTATCCCGGAAGGTGGGCCGCGCGGGCGCCACCCTTCCAATCCTCGAACGCCGGGTTGTCCTCCAACTCACCGAACACCCGCAGCTGCGGTCGCTCGCGAAGTGATCGTTTCATCTCGGCGAAACCCGGGTACGCGGCCAGCATCGTCACGGCGTTCCACAATGGAACCGCGTCCTCGTCGTCGGGGATTCGGCTGATGACGGGACCGAAGAACGACAGGCCATCGGGCGGACGGAACGTGATGATCGGGGTGCCCACATCGCGACCGGTCCGGTCGAGGGCCAGTTCGGTCTCCGCCTCGATTTCGGCGTCCCAAGAGCCGTCGTCGACTGCCGATGCAAACGAGGTGGGAAGGCCGATCGCAGTCAGTGCTTCGGCGACCATGGCTTCCGTTCCCAGCGTCAGCCGGTAGTGGTCGTCGGGCTCGCGATCGAAGGTGCCGCCGCTGAGGGCGGTGTAGAGCGGCCCCATCGGATCCCGGCCGACCTCGGCTCGAACAGCCGCCGCCACCCGCAACATACGCAGACCAGCAGTGTGGCCGTGTTCGTATTCGGGTGGGAACTCGGTGGCGTAGTCCTTGTCCTTGTTGAGCTTGCGCAGGGAGATGAATCGCCAGTCAACCTTGTAGCCGGTTTGGTCGACAACCTTCTCGATCCACCGGGACGTGATCCACGCGAACGGACACACCGGATCCCAGAAGAACTCGATGTCATATGCGTTTGTATCGAGGTCAGCCATGCCAATGAACCTAGTGGGCATGGTTCATAGGAATCACTCAAGGAACGGTCACATAGTGCCGTAGACCTAGCTGCAGCATTGATTCCGAGAGGTATGTACCCATGAATGCATCCATGTTCTTCCTCAATGGCGTCGTCGCCAAGGTGACGACGGGCGTGACCGTTGTCGCGATTTCTGTCGGAGGCCTGCAGGCCGTCGAGAAGTATGAGCTACAGGACAAGCTGCAGCAGGTCTCCGTGGTCGAACAGGATGTCGACTTCGATGCACCGCTCGAAGAGCAGTTTCCAGGGGATCAGGAGATCGTTGCACTCGCGGAGGAAGTCGATGAGCCGGAGGCCGAGGTCATCGACGAGGGGAGCGAACCCAAGAACCATGGGCAAGAGGTGAGCGAGTTCGTTCACGAGACCGATCTCGTTGGTTGCGAGAAGGGTCAAGCGGTCGCAGCGAAAGCCTCGGAGAACAAGGACGAAGACGACGACAAGGACCCCTGCAACAAGAAGGACGGTGAGGTCGAAGAAGAGGACGAGAACGTCGACGAGAACGTTGAAGCTGACGACGCCGCTGAGGACGACGATGGCAACAGAAACGGAAACGGCAAGGGTAACGCCAAGAAGGACAAGTAGTCCGCTCTAGAGGCCTGGCAACAGATCCACCGTCTGCGGGCCGCCGGTATCGCTCACGCCAGTGAGGTTGAACCACTCTTTGCCGAACGCGATCTCGAACATCTCCTCGGGCATTTGCAGGAAGAAGCTGTCGGGACCGATCTGACTTCTGTGGGCCAACATCGCCAATCGTTTGCGATCGGTGAACTCGCCCGACTCGACGAGGAACGAGATGTCCGCCTCCTCGGTGCCCATGGTGTCGACATCGACCTCGGGCTCCTCCATGTCTTCCTGGCCACCCATGACCTCCATCATGATCTTGATGGCGTCACGGTTCATCGTGGATTCATAGACGTTGGTGATGCCGGCCGCTTCCGCCGCCGCCTTGCCCACTCGATGCACCTGGATGTGATCCGGATGCCCATACCCACCGTGGTCGTCATAGATGGTCAGAACGTCCGCGTCGACGTCGACCAGGATCTTCGACAGGCGCTCGATGGCTTCGCCGACGTCGGCCTGCCAGAAACACGCGGGATTGTCGTTGGTCGGTTCGCCGATCATGCCGGAGTCCTCGTAATCCAGAAAGATCGGCGGCTCGGCGCCAAGAATCTCGCACGCTTCGGCCAGTTCAACTACTCGCCGTTCGCCGAGCGTTTCGCCCTCGTTCAGGACGCCCTCCTGGGGTTCGCCCTGCTCGCCCCGCGTCGCACATACCAATACGACTCGATGTCCGGCGTCAGACGCCTTGCACATGAGTCCACCCGTGGCGATCGCCTCATCGTCCGGGTGGGCGTGGAACAACACGAGCGTTGACATTGTCGAAAGGTTACTGCTCCAGTCGAAGTCCACGACTGACGCGAACGGACGACTAGCTTCGGGCCGCAGCCAGTTGGCTGACGAGGCGGGCTTCATCCGCTGGT
The DNA here is from genome assembly GCA_004282895.1 of Acidimicrobiales bacterium. GTDB lineage: Bacteria > Actinomycetota > Acidimicrobiia > Acidimicrobiales > SHLQ01 > SHLQ01. Next base: position 1,075 of record SHLQ01000028.1, on the reverse strand, counting down.
GCCGGCGCCGTGTCATGGTCAAACAACATTCCCAATCGAGCAACCGCACCCGCTTCGGCATCCAGCGCCTTTCGTTCCGCCTTGGGTAGCGCCTTGCGGGTGCGGCGACGGTCGCGCGGGTTGGCAAGGGTCAGAACTCGATCGAGTGGAAGTTGATACCGCTGCGCGATGAGCGGGGCGAGCTGCACGAGCCGCAGTCGATCTCTTCGCCGCAAAACCATCACACCGATCGCGGTGGCGACGAACAACACGACAAATCCGATCAGTACGACCACGGTGACGACGGCGCCGCCCTCATCCTCTGCCAGAGACAAGGCACCGTTCCACGCTGCGTGGGAAGCCATCGCCAGGGCAAGTCCCCACCATGCGGTGATGAGCGGACGGCGTCGACGAACAGCCAGCCCGATCGCAAGGCCGGTCCACGCGGTGAACAGTGGATGTGCGAACGGCGTGAACAACGCGCGCCCGACGAACGTTTCGAACAGCAGGTTCTCGTCCTCGGCCAGCCAGAAGTAGCTGAAGTCCTCGATGACGGCAAAACCGAGTGCCGACCAGCCCGCGTACGTCAGCCCATCCATGACACCGTCGACGTGTTTGCGACGGACGGCCCAGACGATGGCACCGGCTTTGGTGAGCTCCTCGATGAACGGTGCCGAGATGACCGCGGCCGCTGTTTCCGAGCCGGTGATTGCCGCGAAGAGCGTATTGAAGATGAGCGAGATCAGGCCAGCTACGAACGCGCCCCACAGGAAGGCGTGTACTCGCTCCGACCACGGCTCCGGTTCGAGCCGATCCATCCACAACAACACCGGCGCGACCAGAAGCAGAGGCACGAATCCAAGCGCGATCGCCAATGGAACCACGACCAGGATGAAGCCGATGAGCGGGATGCTGGGAATCGCGGCGGCAACCACCGGTGGACTGAGAAACGATGGCAGGCGTGGTTCTCGCTCCGGCGTGGCCGTGGCGCGGCCCGAAACATGCCCCGTCCAGTTTGACCCGTCCCACCAACGCCACTGGTCGCTGGCCCAGGGGTCGGCGAACCAGCCGGATGGTCTCCTGGTCGGTGGGGGAG
>SHLQ01000161.1 GCA_004282895.1 Acidimicrobiales bacterium | reverse complement strand
CCCGACATCGGGCGCCGGGTCGACGTGGGCAACTTGCGCAGCAAGTTGCCCCTCCAACGGCGGAGCCGGTGCCTGTGCGTATACACCGAATGATCGTGGGTACCCCCGTTTGTCTGTATACGCACGGAGCCCGCCTCCGGCGAGGAGGGGCTGGAGGCTGCGCCGGAAGCCCATGAGTGCTTCCGCGGATCTCGGCCGGAAGTGCCGAGAACAACACCTCTACAACTCAACGTGCTTCGCACGTTGAGTTGTAGGAGGGCGAGAGCCACGGAGGTTGCCAACACCGAAGTGCTGTCGTGATGCGTGGAGGGAGTCGTGACCCTCACCCGGTCCTACGGTGTCTGGAAGAGGGCGAATCAACCAGACACTCGTTATGTCGGTGAAGTGGTCAATAAGCTTGAGCGCGAATTCGCCAAACTGCCATTTGACCTACTAAATAATTCGAGATGGTTGCGCAAACGCTCTTTCTTGGTGAGGATCTGCTCGCCTGGTTGACGCTCGCATTTGGTGGCGCGCTACTCGCCGGCAACGGGATGGCCCTGATCAAGCCGCCGGAGAACCGTCGCGAGGATCAGGATTTGGAACAAGCGCCGCTCGTGCGAACGATCATCTTCATGCTCGTTGGCGCCGTGATGACGGTGTGGGGTCTGGCCAGCTTGTTCGGCAGCTGAGCTCAGGCGAAACGAAAGACGCTGACGGCGTAGTCGCCGCCGTCGAACGGGTCGCCGTCCCACGTCGAGAATCGGTCTTCAAGCTCGAACCCGGCGAGTGTCGCGTGCGCATCGAATGAGCCGAGATCGTAGTGGTCCTGTCGCAAGCCGAAGCCGGAGATGAATCGCCCACCCGGCCGCACGTGACGGGCCATGTTCACCACGACGGCCGCTTCGGTGCCCGGCTCGAGGAAGATCATCACGTTGCCCGCCATGACCACAACGTCATAGTTACCGCCGTCGGTGAGGTCGATGGTCGCGGCGTCGCCCTCAAACCAGTCCAGATCGGGGGCTTTGGATTTGGCTTCGTCCAGCATGTGTCCGTCGAGATCGAACCCGACCACGTCGACACCTCTGTTGGCGAGCTCGATCGCCACCCGACCGGTGCCACAACCGGCGTCGAGGACTCGCTCTGGATCGTAGCGCTGTACGAATGCCACTTCTCCGTGCGGATCCTTGCCGTCGGCCTCCATCTGTTTCCACCGGACGTCATAGTCGGCGCCGCTCTGCGACTTCGTATTCTGCCACCGCGATGTTGACTCGCTCACATCTGTTGGCCCGATGCGGATGGCGTTCGGGCCATGTTCGCGAACCGGGTGTGTTGCGGCAGAAAGGCCAGCCGGACCGTGTCGGTGGGGCCGTTGCGGTGTTTGGCCACGATGACTTCGGCGATGCCGGCGTCGGGACTCTCCGAGTTGTACACCTCATCGCGGTACAGGAACATCACCACGTCGGCGTCCTGTTCGATCGCGCCCGACTCTCGCAGATCGGACAACATCGGGCGTTTGTCCTGACGGGATTCGAGAGTTCGGGAGAGCTGTGACAGACCGAGGACTGGCACTTCGAGCTCACGGGCCAAAACCTTCAGATTTCGGGAGATCTCCGAGATCTCGACCTGTCGGCTTTCTGCGTTCGAACGGCCAGTCATGAGCTGGATGTAGTCGACAACGATGAGGCCGAGATCGCCGACCTGAGACTTGAGCCGACGAGCGCGACCGCGGATGTCCATGACGGTGAGCGCTGGATTATCATCGATCCAGATCGGCGCTTCGGAGAGACGACCGACACCGTGGCTGATCTTGCTCCAGTCGGTTTCACTGAGCTTGCCGTCACGCATGTTCTTCGAGTCGACCCGGGATTCCGAACACAACATGCGCTGCGACAACTCGAGCTGGCCCATCTCCAACGAGAAGATCAACGTCGGTTTGTTCGCCTCGATGGCAGCATGCGCCGCGATGTTGAGTCCGAAGCTCGTCTTGCCCATCGCCGGACGAGCGCCAACCACGATGAGTGCATTCGGCTGGAGGCCGGAGAGCAGCTCATCGAGATCGAGGAAACCGGTGGGGGTTCCGGTGATGGACTCGTCGCGCTCATAGAGCATCTCGAGGCGATCGAGGCTCTGCTCGACCAAGGTGCGCATGTCGGCCATCGTGTCGCTGGCCCGCCCCTGGGCCACGTCGAACACGAGATGCTCGGCCTGATCGACCGCTTTGACCACGTCTTCGGGTCGGTCGAAAGCGATCTCGGCGATTTCGTTGCCGACGCTGATGAGACGCCGGAGCAGCGCGTTCTCCCGAACGATCTCCGCGTACTTGCGAGCACCGGTGATTGCTGGCGCCTGGGCTTGCAGATCGAGCAGCATCGAGGTTCCGCCGATGCCGTCGAGCAGGTTGCTGCGATCGAGAAGATCGGCCACGGTGACCACGTCGGCTTCGTCGCCGGCACCGTAAAGCGTGGTGATCGCATCGAAGATGTGCTGATGCGCGGGGCGGTAGAAATGTGCGGCCTCGACCACTTCAAGGGCCAAGGCAATGGCGTCTCGGGACAGAAGCAACACACCCAGAAGTGATTGCTCAACCTGGATGTTGTGGGGAGGGGTGCGACTGGTGCGACGTTCGATGGAGGCATCGGCGGCCAACGAGAGATCAGCCACGGCGCGACCAACCCCCGGGCGAGGTCACACGACAATGCGGTGAAACAATCACTCGACCATCATGGCAAGGGAGTGTGACAGAGGGGGGACAGGTGGCCATGAGCGGCTGGTGTATCACCCTCCCATCCTGCCTCCATCGCGCTGTGAGTCGGAAGTGGGTAACCGTGAAATAGTCGGGGAAAACGCAACGATTCTGGGGACGTTCCCTGTGGATGACATGTGGGAAACCGCCTACTTATCCACAGTCCTGTGGGAAAAACGGTCGTAGGTCCCTTCCCAGAACCGGCGAAAGACGCCACGGTGAAGGGATGGCCACTTCATCGCGAATTCTCATTGCATTCGTTGCATTGGCGCTCGTAGCTGCCGCGTGCGGCTCGTCCGCCACGACCACCGATGCCACAACGACCACCGAGCCGGCAACCACCACGACGGCCGAGCCAACATCAACCACGGCCCCCGAAACCACCACGACCGCCGATCCCGCAACCACCACTAGCGCCGAGCCCGCGACCACCACGACCGAACCTCCGCCACCAGCGGTTGAGCGCGCGGTCTACTGGGCATGGACCATCGACTCGATCGTCGCCAACAGCCCCGAACGGCTGGGTACGGGCGGTCGCACCGTCGCTTCGCCCGCAGATGCCATTGACGCGCTGCTTGCTGGCCCGAACACCGTTGAGGCGGAGATCGGCATGGGTACCAACATCCCTGCGGGGACGACCTTCCTCGGCCTGGACATCACCGACGGAGTAGCAACAATTGACCTGTCCGGCGACTTCGAACAGTCTGGCGGCACGCTTGGTGAGACGTTCCGGGCGGGGCAGGTCGTCTTCACGTTGACCCAGTTCGATGAGGTCGAGCTCGTCAAGTTCCGGATCGACGGCGTCGACGTCACCGAGCTCGGCTCCCATGGCATGGACGTCACCGACGGCCTAGACCGGGACGACTTCGAGAGCATCCGAGCTCTCATCACGGTCGAAGGTCCCTATCCGGGATCTGTTGTGACCGACCCCTTCCACATCACCGGCGAGTCGAACACCTTCGAGGCTGGCGTGGAGTATGCGGTGGTCGACTGGGACGGCATCATCATCGACGAGGGTTTCACCACCGCCACCAACGGCAACGGCGTCTGGGGACGGTTCGACATTGAGGTTGACGTTCCCGATGGGACCGAAGGTCGGGGCGGCGTGATCGTCTTCGAGACATCGGCCCGCGACGGCAGCCAGGTGAACGTCGTCGAGTACCCCATCGAGTTCGGCTGACGACAGCCGGGCCAAAACGGCGTCTGGCCGCAACCCCTCCCGCCGAGGTTGCGGCCAGCGCTCGTATTGTTCAGCGGTGACTACTCCTCGCCGGAGATCTCCACGCTGATGGGGAATTCGACCTCGGGATGAATTCGAGTCATCACCATGTGGGTGCCAACCTCTTTAATGGCGTGATCGAGTCGCAGCGCCTTGCGGTCGATGACCACACCCGTCTGCTCTTCGACTGCGGCAACAATGTCCGCCGCCCCAACGGAGCCAAAGAGAAGGCCCTCATCGTGAACCTTGGCGGTGATATTGATGACCTGTGGCACCAGCATCGAGGCGACCTGGTCCGCGTCGGCGCGGGATTCCGCGTTCTTGGCGGCGCTGGCGCGGCGCATGGCCTCGGCTTCGGCCTCCGCACCCTTGGTGGCCTTGTAGCCAAGGCCCTTGGGGAGGATGTAGTTGCGGTAGTACCCGTTGGACACGTTCACGATGTCGCCTCGGCGACCGAGCGTCTCCACGTCCTGTTTCAGAATGACCTGCATCAGACCTCCTCTGTCGCTTCGACTGCCTCAGCCGGTGCCTCGGCGGCCACGTCGGTTGACGTGTCCATTGCCTCGGCCTCCGTACCCTCCGGTGCTTCGCTCGCGGCATCGTCCCGACGATCTGGACGAGGTCCGCGATCGCCACGGTCACCACGATCGCCCCGGTCGCCACGATCCCGATTGCTTCGCTGGGTCGTGACTCGCGTTGCGTACGGCAACAGTGCCATTTCGCGGGCGTTCTTGATCGCACGTGCGATCTCTGCCTGCTGCTGCGTGTCATTGCCGGTAACGCGACGAGCGCGCACCTTGGCTCGGTCGGACACGAACCGCTTGAGCAGGTTCGTGTCCTTGTAGTCGACGTAGTCGATCTTCTCGGTGACGAGTACCGACACCTTCTTCTTTGTGCGGCGCCCGTTGTCCTTGGGCTTGCCGCGCATCGGCTTCTTTGCCATGTGATTCAGTTTCCTTGCGTTTGGGGACGCCCTAGAAGGGCTCTTCGTTCATGTCGTACTGGGGAGCAGCTGGTTCGTTGGAGACGGGGCGGGGTGCGCCGCCTCCCTGGTTTCCGCCGCCGCCTCCGCTGGAGCTGCCGCCGCCGTCACCCTTGAATTCGTTGCGGGTGAGTTCTGCGGTGGCCCACTTGAGGCTGGGAGCGACATCGTCAGCAATGATCTCGACCTTGCTGCGACGGTCACCGTCCTGGTTTTCCCAGGAGCGCTGATCGAGTCGTCCGTAGACGACGACGCGGGAGCCTTTGGTGAGCGAGTCGCTCACGTTTTCGGCCAGCTGACGCCAGCAGGTGACGTCGAAGAAGGAAACCTTGTCCTCCTGCCCGTCGCGGCCCTTCAGGTTCCACGCGACGCCAAAGTTGGCGACGGCGGCCCCACTCGGGGTGAAACGGAGCTCGGGATCTCGGGTGAGATTTCCGACGATGGTAATGGTGTTGTCAAACGCCATGGTAAGTAGTGCCTTTCCGGACTAAGCCGTCGTTGCGGCGCCCAGCAAACCACGCTTGGTGGCTTCGCTTTCGGGCAACCGAATGATCTTTTGGCGAACGACGTCGTCCGCGAGACGTAGGGCACGATCGACCGCATGCAGGTCTCCGCCCTCGGGCAGCAGGATTTCGAGCACGACGTACGTGCCTTCCCACTTGTGGTTGATGCGGTAGGCAAACCGGCGTTTGCCCCAGTTGTCGACCTTGGCGATGGAACCGCCATCGGCCTCAACTGTCTCGGCTATCAGGGTCTTCAGATGCTTCTGGACCGACGCATCGTCGACGTCCGCATCAAAAATGACCATCAATTCGTATGCTCGCATTACGAGCATCACCTCCCTCTGGTCCCGACGGATCGGGGCCCCGGATTTCGGAGCAGGGTGTTGGTTGTCAACACAGCCGTGGGTTTCCCCAGTGGCCAGCAGACAAGCCTACAAACACCAAGACGCAAATCCGAATCGAATTCACAATCCAAACCGTATCGATGGGGTGTGACAGGCTGGAGCGGATGGACTTCACCGTGCGGGCGACCGTCATGCAGACGCCCACGAGAGGCACGTTCACGACCCTCGAGGATGCCCGGATTCGGGTGGTTGACGGCACGATCGTCGCCATCAGCAACACCGGCGAAGCCGATGTCACCCTTCCCCCCGACCATGTTCTGGTGCCGGGGTTCATCGATCTCCACATCCATGCACCGCAGTGGCCTCAGCTCGGCACCGGGTACGACCTGCCGCTGTCCGAGTGGCTGTTCGAACACACCTTCCCACTCGAGGCACGGTTCGACGATCTCCCGTTTGCGCAACAGACGTGGGAGGACATGGTGCCGGCGCTGCTCGCTCACGGAACGACTACGGCGGTGTACTACGGCTCCATCCACACCCCGGCGACGACGGCACTGGCGGAGGCCTGCATCCACCACGGGCAACGAGCCTGGGTCGGACGGGCGGCGATGGACCATCCCGAGGGCACGCCCGAGTGGTATCGGGACGATGACGCGGACACCGCGCTCGCCGCGACCCGTGAATCGATCGCACAGATCGGCGCTCTCGACGACCCCCACAACCTGGTGCACCCCATCATCACACCGCGGTTCATCCCCGCCTGCACGGACGAGCTGCTGACCGGCCTCGGTGCGCTCGCCGCCGAGACGGGCATCATCGTGCAGACCCACTGCTCGGAGGATGACTGGGAACACCACCATGTGATCGAACGCACGGGCCAACGCGACACCGACGCCCTCGACTCGTTCGGTCTTCTGCGCCCCTCGACGGTTCTCGGCCACGGCGTCCACCTCAACGCCGAGGACTTCGCCACCATCCGCGACCGCGGTGCCGGTGTGGCCCATTGCCCGCTGTCGAACGTGTATTTCGGCAACGCCGTCTTTCCGGCTGCACAGGCGCTCGATGCCGGTGTCCATGTCGGACTCGGCACCGACGTTGCGGGAGGACCGAGCGCCTCCGTTCTCGCCAACGCGGCGCGGGCCGTGGATTCGTCTCGCATGCTCGAGGACGGCGTCGACGCCTCTGCCTCACCAGCTGAGCGTGGAGTACAGGGGTCGCGCATCGATGCGTTCACGGCGTTTTGGCTGGCCACGATGGGCGGCGGATCCGTACTGGACGAACCGCTTGGCCTGATCGAGGAAGGGCGTCGGTTCGATGCGGTTGCGGTCTCCCTTGCGGAGCTCGCCCCAAGCACTGCGGGCTACACCCCAGAACGTCGTTTCGAGCAGCTCGTACGTCTTGCGGGGCGTCGTGAGATCACCGACGTCTGGGTCGACGGACGCCAGGTCATCGGGGACTTGTAGGCAATGGACATGCCGCCACCGCCCCGGGCCCCAGCGTGGAGCGCCCAACCG
>SHLQ01000306.1 GCA_004282895.1 Acidimicrobiales bacterium | reverse complement strand
CCGGGGCCAGCCGCGTTATTGCGGTCGACCTGCACGCCGAAAAACTCAAGCTGGCGAAGGTGTTCGGCGCGACCGACGTGGTGGATGCGTCCGCCGGTGATCCGATCGCTGCCGTCGTCGACATGACGAAGGGTGGCGTCGACTATGCGTTCGAAGCGATCGGTCTCGCCGCCACTGCGCAACAGGCCATGCAGATGATCCGCCCCGGGCGCACTGCATATCTTGTCGGCGTTCCGCCTGCCGGCTCGATGGTTGAGCTACCCGGTCTCCAAATGGCGATGCAGGGCCGCGGCCTGCAGGGGCTGTTTCTAGGGTCCAACCGATTCAAACGGGACATCCCCATGCTGGCCCAGCTCTACATCGACGGCCGACTGGAGCTCGACGCGATGATCGCCAACCGGATCACGCTCGACGAGGTCAACGAGGGCTACGAGAAGATGCGGCTTGGCACCGAGGCCCGCTCGGTCATCGTCTTCGACACATAGCGCGCCTACACGTAACTGCGTTTGGCGACTTCCTCGAGCATGACCTCGGTCGCGCCGCCGCCAATCGGCAGCAGTCGGGCATCGCGGGCCAGGCGTTCGATGGCGCTCTCGCGCATGTAGCCCATTCCGCCGTGGAACTGCAGGCAGTCGTACATGATGTCGTTGATCGCTTCGCAGCCCCACGCCTTGACGCCGGACATGAGCTTCACGTTGTCCTCACCCTGATCGCCGACCCACGCGGCGTGATACATCGACGCCCGAATCGCATCGAGCTTCGCCTGGTTCATTCCCATCCGCTGGCGAATCGCGCCAAGATCGAACAGCTTCCCTCCGAACGCCGGACGTTCCTGGGTGTACTCGTTCGTCAGGTCGATCGCCGCCTGGGTGGCACCGACACCCATGCCGACCAACACCATGCGTTCGTTCTGGAAGTTCTTCATGGTCTCGTAGAAGCCACGGTGTTGTTCGCCGAGCAGGTTCTCGTCGGCCACCCACACGTCCTCCATCACCAGCTCGGCCGTGTCGCTGCAGAGCCAACCGTGTTTGTCGAGCTTGCGGCCAACCGAGAAGCCCTCGGTGCCGTGATCGAGCAGGAACATCGAGATGCCGTACTTGTTCTCCTTGTCCGTCCGAGCGCCAACGATCACCGTGTCGCCATACACGCCGTTGGTGATGAACGTCTTGCGTCCATTCAGACGCCAGCCGTCGCCGTCCTTGACCGCCGAGCTGCGCATGCCCGCAACGTCTGATCCCGCATCAGGTTCGGTCACGCCGATCGCCATGATGTGGGTGCCGTCCATGATGCCCGGCAGGTATCGGCCGAGCTGTTCCTCGTTTCCGGAGTTGAGCAGGTGCGGTGTGCTCATGTCAGTGTGCACGAGCACGGTCGCATCGAACCCACCGAAGAGGGACGCACCGAGTGCTTCGGAGAACGCCGCGCTGGCGAGGTAGCCCATACCCAACCCACCGTGCTCCTCGGGGACACGTAGGGAGAACATCCCGAGCGCACCCATCTTCTGCAGGATGTCGCGGGGGACCTTGCCTTCTTCCTCCCAGGCTTCACCGTGCGGACGAACCTCGTTCACCACGAACGTATGGGTTTGTTCGTAGATCGCCTCGAGCTCGTCGGTCATGTAGGCGTTGCGATGAGTCATTGATCGTCTCCGGTGTCGGTTGGGTTGGTGGTGAATTCGATGAGCGGGTCGTTGGCGGCGACCTGCGAGTTGGCGGATGTGTGGATGGCAGCCACGACGCCTTCGCCGCTGGCCGCGATCGGATGAAGCATCTTCATCGCCTCGATCGTGAGCACGGGCTGTCCGGCGACCACGTGATCGCCAACGGCAACGTGAAGCTCGGTGATCAGCCCCGGGAACGGCGCAGCGATGTCTGACGCGTGGCCGCCCGCCTCCGCCGTCTCATACCAGCGATGGTCGCGAGTTGGGCTGTCGAACGCAAGCTCGGATCGATGGGGGGTGAAGCGGCGGGCGATACCCGTGCTCCAAGGCGAGTCGGAGGTGATCGTTGGCGCCGCGTGGGGGAGCGGCGTCGAGTCAAGGAAACGGGTTGCACCTGGGCCGTGCGGATCTCGTTGCGATTCGTGAGCCAACGATGGAAGGGAACGTTGGTGATGACACCTTCGATGTGCAGCTCGTCGAGCGCGGCG
>SHLQ01000160.1 GCA_004282895.1 Acidimicrobiales bacterium | reverse complement strand
AGAACATGACTGGCGAACGGTGGCTGAATGAGGACGAGGCCGCAGCGTGGCGATCATTCGTTGCCGTCAGCGCCGGCGTCAAAGGCAAGGTCGACACGCTGCTTCGCGAGACCGTGGGGTTGCCGCTCAGTGACTACGAGGTACTCGTACATCTGAGCGAAGCGCCAGAGCATCGACTGCGTATGAACGAGCTCAGCTCGCGCACGATGCACTCGCGCAGCCGGTTGAGCCAACGCGTCGACCGCATGACCAGTCGCGGGCTCGTGGAGCGGGAACGCTGTGAAGACGACGCTCGCGGCATGTGGGCGGTGCTGACCGATGAGGGGCTCGACACCATCAAGAAGGCAGCACCGGTGCATGTGGAGCATGTCCGGGAGAACTTCATTGATCTGATCGACCCCGCACTGTTGCCCACCTTGGCCACGGCCTTCCACAAGGTTGTGATGGGGTCATTGGGCGAAGACACCAAGTACTGACCGCGGCTATTCGGATTCGCGGTCCTCGGTAATTCGGCGCGGCTTTGGTCGGGAACGACGGGCCGGAATCATGCTGCGCATCTCCTCGAGCTTGCCGAAACACAACAGGCGGTCATTCACCTCGAGCTCGAAGTGATGCCGTGGATTCGGAATCACGCTGGTACCCCGATGCACGGTCAGAACCCTGATGTCCCGCTCCTCCAGACCGGAGTCATGGATCGAGTTGCCGACGAACGCGCCGTCCTCTCGTACGAGCAGCTCGGCAACGCCATAGGCGGTACTCACCGACAGCCGTTGGCGAACGTCCAGTTCCGGGAACGCCACCTGATTGTCGACAAAGTCGATGATCGAACGGGCGATGTCGAGACCGGTTGCACCTTCGATCCCCTTGAGACCTGGTGAGGAGTTCACTTCCATGACGAGTGGTCCCCGACGGCTCTCCAACATGTCGACGCCGGCCACTCGAAGTCCCATGATCTGGGCGGATCGCAATGCCGCCTCTTTGAACTCCTCCGGCAGGTCATACACCTCTGACTTGCCGCCGAGATGTAGATTCGATCGGAAGTCGGTTCCGCCCGAAGAGCGTCGCATCGCGCCGATCACCTGATCTCCGACAACGAGCGCCCGGACGTCTCGTCCTCGACTCTCTTCGACAAATTCCTGCACGAGGACGTTCTGTTTTGTTGCGTGCAGTGTCTCGATGATGGCCGAAGCCACCGTCGAGTCAGGCGCCAACATGACACCAACACCCTGGGTGCCCTCGAGCAGCTTGATGACGACCGGCGCCCCGCCGACTCGTTCGATGGCGGCCATGATGTCCGCCCGATCACGGACGAAGGTCGTCGCCGGCATGCCGATCTTGTGCCGGGAGAGAATCTGGTGGGCCGCCAACTTGTCCCGACTGTTGCGGATACCGGCGGAGGAGTTCGGTGTGTACACGTCCATCTGTTCGAACTGGCGAACCACTGCCGTACCGAAATAGGTGATCGATGCACCGATACGCGGAAGCACCGCGTCATAGTCGGAAAGCTGGCGTCCGGAATAGTGCAGGTCCGGTACGTCACCACTGAGGTCAATGGCAAAACGCAACGTGTCGAGGATGCGTACCTGATGCCCAGCCTCGATCGCGGCGACCTTCAATCGTTGCGTCGAATAGCTTCGTGGCTCCCGGGAAAGGATGGCCAGCCTCACTACACTCCTGCTTTCAGTTGGGTCGATGCCACGTCGAGAAGCCTCCAGTGTGTTCGATCGGCCGGGAGAACCTCAAAATGAATCGTCAACGGGATTTCTGTCATGGCTCGTAGCCCGCTCGAAATCGGCGGCAGCACCGTCAAGGCTGGATCGCGCGCCCACGTGGAGATTCCGGTTTCCCGGCTGATCACGGGCGCCGAAATGTCCATCCCCGTCGTCGCTGTGCATGGCAAGACCGACGGGCCGTCGATCTGGATCAGCGCCGCGATCCACGGTGACGAGATCAACGGTGTGGAGATCGTCAACCAGGTTCTGGCGCAGCTGGATCCAAAGACGATGTCCGGCACGGTGATCGCGGTTCCCGTCGTCAATCTGTACGGGTTCATCACCGGCGATCGTTACCTGCCGGATCGCCGTGATCTCAACCGGTCGTTCCCCGGCTCGAAGAAGGGTTCGCTGGCTGGCCGACTTGCGCATCTGTTCATGTCTGAGATCGTCGAACGATGTGACTTCGGTATGGATCTCCACACCGCGAGCGACCATCGCACCAACCTGCCACAGATCCGCAGCGACCTCGATGCTCCCCGGATCAGAGAACTTGCGGAGGTCTTCGGCGCACCGGTCATGTTGCATTCGAAGAGCAAGACAACAGGAACCCTCCGGCGGGCAGCGACGCGCTCTGGTGCTGGGGTGTTGCTCTACGAGGCGGGTGAGCCGTGGCGATTCAACGGCGACGCGATTTCCATGGGGGTCGCCGGTGTACGGAGGGTTCTCGACCACCTGGAGATAGCCACCTACGAGGGCGACCCACCAGGACCCGTGGTCGAGTGTCGCTCCTCGACGTGGATCCGGGCTGCAAAAAGCGGCATTGCGCACCTGACCGTCCAGGCCGGAGACACGGTGGAGGCAAAACAGTCCTTGGGCACGATCGATGACGCCTTCGGAAAGCGACGGTCCACGATCAGAGCAAGCCGCAACGGCATCATCATTGGCCAGTTGCTCTATCCGATGGTCAACCAGGGCGACGCGCTGGTGCACATTGCGACGCCGGTTGGGTCGGAAACCACGTAAACCAGCTCAAGCGAGCCATAGGCGATGCCGATGGTGTTCCTTATGGAAACTCGCGCTGGCGGCTCGGAACTTCGACGACGACAAGAAGCGATCAACGATCGCGAATTTATGGTTCGCAAGAAGTACCCCGTGATCGGCGGCGCGATTCTGGCGGTTACGCCCGCCCCGAAAAAGGCTCGCCACCTGGCGAGGCGGGCTGCAGACGCCAAACTCGTTGGCGCGGCACTGGCTGAGCTGACCGAGCTCGGCATGATCGTCCTCCACGACCGGGCGGTACCCGGCACCGATGGATCGATCGAGCAGGTCGTGATCGGCAACAACGGTGTAACCATCATTCGGTCCACACGACGCTCCGGCCGTCTGCGCGTATCAAAGAAACAGTTGACGATCGGCGGCAACAAGGCCACGATCGACATCGAGGGCCTGATGAGCCGGGTCAACACTGCTCGCCACCTGCTCGGCGGCGAGGCCGAGGTGCAGGGAGCGTTGTGCCTGATGAGCCGGCGCACCAAGCGCACAAAGAAGTTCAAGTCGACGATCGTCGGAAGTGTTGCGGCCATTGTTGCCCACTTGGCCGAGCTCCATCAGAACAGCGAATCAAAGCTCGACATCGTGAAGATTGCGACCGAGATGGATGGCGTATTCGTGCCCTCCGACATGTTGTCCCACCGGGACGCTGCCTGAAATCAGGTAGGCGGCAGCACGTTCATCGCGGCGAGCGCTTTGACGTGACAATGCGGCCACTGGGTGTTTGGCCTGGTCGCCTCCCACCACCACTTCGTCACGTCGTCCTGCACCTGCGCTGGCACCAGATGAGGCAGAACGCCGTCGTACTGCGTGAAGCCGGACCCACGAGCGGCAGCGTTCCACGTGGCGGGCAGCCACTGCACGCCGCCATAGAAACCGTTGCCCGTATTGATTGCGTGGTTGGTGCCTGACTCACACTCCAGCATTGCCGCAAGGCCGGCGTCGGTGAGGAGCGGCCACCCGTATCGATTGACACCCTGCGGCGCCTGATCAGCGGGTACCGGACCTTCATCAACCGGCGGGGGTTCGGGATCTGGATCCGGCTCGGGGTCGGGCTGAGGATCGGGATTGGGCTGAGGTTCCGGGTCAGGCTGGGGCTCCGGCTGCGGATCCGGGATGATCAGCTCGACTGGATCATCCTGGGGCAGCTCTCGCCCGCCGAGGTCGGTCTCACATGTCGCCATGAGGTCACCGTCGGAGTCGTTGCATCGATCGATGCCGGCGCCGCCACGGATGCGGTCGAGGTTGCCATCACCGTCGAGAATGTCATTGCCGTTACCGCCCTGAATACGATCTCTGCCGTCGTTGCCCGAGACGATGTCCGCTCCGGTGCCTCCGGCGATGATGTCGCGGCCCGGGCCTCCGCTGGCCCGGTCATTTCCTGGTCCGGCGCTCACTCGGTCGTGGCCTTCACCGGCATAGATGATGTCGGGACCACCGCCACCAAAGATGCGATCGTTGCCGAGCTCCCCCGATATCCGGTCGGCCGCGCGGCCGCCGTCGAGGATGTCATCGCCTGCGCCACCGACGAGTCGATCGAGGCCACCTTTGCCGCGGCCGAGGTCGTCGCCACTGCCCAAGTCCATTTCGTCATTTCCGAGGCCACCCGAGACGCGGTCGTCGCCACTCCCGGCCGTGATGATGTCGTGGCCCAGCCCACCGCACAGGATGTCGTTGTTGCCTGCGCCGGTAATCACGTCGTCGCCGCCGAAGCCCATGATGAAGTCGCGGCTGGCGTTGCCTCCGAAGAGGAAGTCGTTTCCGTCGGTGCCCACCTGCACCCGGTAGCCCTGCGCCTCCGCTTGCGAGGCGGTCAGCCCGAAACACGTCACGTCTGGCGTCACCGCCGCGGCGGCGGTGCCTGGTGTCGCGTACAACACGGTCGACATGGCGGCGAGTACGGCGAGGCGCGTCAGTGCGCGGAAACGTGTGGGCGACGGGATCATGGCGGGCTCAGGTTAGCAGCCGTCACGGGATCGTAACATTCGGGACGATCACGCCCGGCGCCGCTACATCGCGGCAACGAAATCGAGAATCGCCTGCTGTTGGCCGTCGTTGAAGCCGTAGATGAGGCTGCTGCCGCCTTCCAGGTCTGGCGAAATCACCATCATCTGGGAGTTCGCCTGCACGCCGAAGGCCTGCCAGGTGGCGAAGCTCGGGTCCCACAACATGGTGGGGGTGGCGACACCGGTGCTCTCGAGAAAGTCCCGGGCCTGACCGAAGTCGTCCTGTGCTCCCATGCCGATGACCTGCACGGTGTCGAGATTGGCTTGAGCAAACTGCTCAACATCCGGCCCTTCTCGCCGGCAGGTCGGTCAATGTGGCGCCCAGAACCACAGCAGCACCGGCCGATCGCCGTCTACGGCGTCGCGCAGCGTGGCCACCGAGCCGTCGAAGACCGACAACATCTCGATGTCACGGGCATCGTCGGCCACCACAAGGTTCGGGAGGTTCTGGTCGGCAAGGTCTTCGGGCGACAACGCGTCGGACGACCCATCGGCCGCGGGCTGGCTCTCGGGGGCCGCGGTCGACGTCGTGTCGCTTCCTCCGCACGCGGTGAGAAGAAGCAGACCCGCGAGCATGGCCGCGAGAGCACGGGGAGCGGTACTCGACTTTTGCATCGTGTCCGTAACCACGACGGAGCGATGATTATTCGCGAACAGCACGATTATTCGCGGAAGTCCACGAACTCGTCGAGCGGCGCGCGTTCGGTGCGGAGGTCGTTCACGACATCACTGGCGTCCGCATACCCAAGGGCCATCCCGCACACGAGGGACCGGTCCTCTCCCCAGCCGAGATGGGCCTCGACCGTTCCGGAGTATTCCAGCCACGCCGCCTGCGGACAGGTGTCAAGGCCGGCCTCTCGGGCGAGGGCCATGACGTTGGCCATGTACAAACCAACGTCGAGCCAACCGCCGTTTCGCATCGTTCGATCCAAGGAGAACAACAGCCCGACCGGCGCCCCGAAGAATTCGTAGTTCTTCCGGTGTTGGGCCTTCGTCTTCTCCCACTGCCCTCGTTCGATTCCGAGGATGCCGTACAGGTCCCAGCCGATCTTGCGTCGCCGCGACACATAGGGCTCGATGAACTCGGTCGGATAGTAGGAGTCCTGCCCAGTCGTCTCGCCGCTGTCGAACATCGCCTGGACCTCGTCGACCAGATTGGCCCGCGCCTCGCCCTGCAGCACCGTGACCTGCCACGGCTGAATGTTCGTTCCCGAAGGGGCTCGGGCTGCGTCCGTCAGGATCCGCCTCAGTACGTCCTGATCGACGGCCTGATCGGTGAAGGCACGGATCGAACGGCGGCTGGTTACGGCCTCGGTGGCACTCATCGACATCTGCGGTTCCTATTCTTCAACGGCAACAAAATCGATGAGGCGCTCGACGGCGTTGATCATCGGTTGTTCGAGATCCTTGTAGGTCTGCACCTGCCCGAGCAACTCTTTCCAGAACGCGCCCGGAGGCCCCGAGAAATTGAAGTGCGCCAGAATTCCGGTCTTCCAGTCCGTGCCGAGCGGGATGGCCGGCCAGGCGTTGATTCCGACCACGCTCGGCTTGATCGCCTGCCAGACGTCGACGTACGGATGACCGGTGATCAGGACGCTGTCGTTGTGAATCTCGGCTGCGGCGCGGGACTCCCGGGAACCCTCAACGAGGTGATCGAGCAGAATCCCGAGTCGACGACGCGGCCGCGGGGCGAAGCCGCCGACACGTTCCGCGAGGTCATCCATACCCTCCATTTGTTCAACGACGATGCCCTCGATCCGCAGGTCATCACCCCAGACTTTTTCGATCAGCTCGGCGTCGTGGATTCCTTCCACCCAGATGCGACTGGCGCGGGCCATACGCGCGGGCGTGGCACCAAGGTCGACCGATCCGGACGCCGTCAGGATCGGGCCCGCGTCACCCACGGTCCGTGCCGCGGCCTGGCGCAGGCATACCGCCTCGCCGTTGATCATGAACGACCCATCGCGCGGGATGAACGAGTGGTCCTTGCCGTGGCGGTCCCGAATGACAACCCGTTGCGGTTTGAAGGACAGGATCGCCCCGACAATCCCGGTCGCCCGGTGTTCGATCACGACCCCCATCGCGGCACCGGCAACGCGGTACTCGGGCCTCCGGTGTCGGGGACCATCGAGGTCGATTGGCTCGGAAAGAATGCCGTCGCTCACGCCCCGATCGTAGGCAGCGCGGTCTGATGCGCAGTGGATCACACGGGATCGCTAGGGTTCGACCAGCGATGACCACGACCGATCCGCCTTCCCCCACTTCTGCTTCGCTCGACCGTGACGTCGGGCGGGTGCTTGGCACCGACGATGCAACCCCTTTGCAGTTCTGGGTGGCCATTGCGGAGGGCAACCATCTCCAGCTCGACGATGTGGTTGCACTCGATCGGGTCCTTCCGTCCGGTGAGCAGATTTCCATCTATGGCATCGTCAACCAGGTCCGCGCTCGTCACGAGGGTGCGACGTTCGACAGCGATGTCTTTCTGATCGCCGACGGCGTTCTTCCGGCCGAGGTGGCGGAAGCCGCGCTCGTGCAGGTCACACGCATCGTGCCGGAGACGTTCGTGCCCCCGCTGCCGGGCACCGTGGTTCGCCGCGCCACCGAC
>SHLQ01000027.1 GCA_004282895.1 Acidimicrobiales bacterium | reverse complement strand
GGCCTGCACCGTACGATTCAGATCGGCGCGGAGGCGGTCGATCGACGCCTGGGCCTCGCGGTTGACTCGCGACGAGAACATGTGCGTCTGCACGTGACGATCGGCCCGATCAACCGCGACGGACGCTGATCGAATGGCGGTCATGGCCTCACTGCGAAGGCGTTGACGTTCGCCGACGGTGGTTTCGAATTCGTCCTGCTCGGTAGTGACGATCGATTCGACCTGCCCAGCGAGCTCCATTGCGAGCAGGTAGTCGGGTGGGTTGACCCGAAGCCCGAGCTCGGCCTTCTCTTGCAGCTCGCGAACCCGCTGTGCGACCTGCACCGCTCGGCCCGGCAAGTCACCGCGATGTTCGGTTACGTAGTTGAGGAACAGCTGGGAGCGGTCCGCCGATCCCGCGACGGCAGCCGATGCCCCCTCTTTGGCCGCGGCCAACAAGACATCGAGCTCGTCACCTTCGTCGAGCAACTCATCGGCGAGATCGATCGCCGACTCGGCTTTGTCGAGTTCGGCGTTCACCATCCTCATGATTCCGATATCACGAGGAATGTCGCCGACCTGCTGCGCGGCTTCGACGCTGGCTGCGGCTCGCACCAGTTGCCGGTCCGCCTCGTCGGGGTGCTGCAGCAATTCCTCGAACGATGCGGATGCGTGTTCCTGGGCCCAGCCATGCATGGCCGACCGCATCTGCATCACCCGACCGCGTTGACCTTCGATCTCCGCCCCCATGTCCGCCCGCCGTCTGCCCGTCTCGTCATGGCGTTCCTCCAGCGATTCGAGATCGCCGGCAACCGAGGCGATTTCCTCCACGACAGGGGTGAGTCCCTTCTCCACGGTGTCGACATCGACGCGCATGGCGAAGGGATCGATTGCGGCGAGGTTCGCCGACAACTCCGCCAAGCGGGTGCGACCGGCGCCTACTTCCCAACCTTCCTTCTCACGTTCGTCCGCGGCGGCAAGCCCTGAGGCAATTTGTTCCGACGCCGTGCGGTGCGTCGCGGCAAGTTCATCGGGTTTGCCCCGAAGCGCCTCCACGGTTGTCTCGAGCGCTTCCGTCTTCTTCTCGGCATCTTCGACAACACCGAGTGAGCCGTTCACATGGGCCTCGACCTCGGAGCGGCCGTCCGAGCTCATCTTGCTCACCTCGTCAGGCGTGAGTTCTGACACCGGCGACCAGGCTTCGTACAATCGCCGCGACGCCTCCGCCGCTTCCAGCTGGGCCTGGTCGAGGCGAGCCATGGCTGCGCCGGTGATTCGACCGCCGGCGATCGTTGCTTCCTGTTCGACGTCGTACCAACGGGCCTGCACGTTCGTCACACGAGTCGAAGCATCGGCGAAGTGCGAACGGGCGGTCTCGGCCTGATTCCGTTGTGTCCGATTTCGGGTGTACAGCCAAGCTCCGCCACCGACCACAGCCGCGGTTCCCAATACACCAGTAAAGATTGGCGTGGCGTAGTCAGGAGGCGTCGTGTCCACCCCTTCGACGGTGCCGCCAACACCGCTGGCCATTCCCGCGCCGATCTGCCCGTCCTGGAAGAACGAGTTCATCCGACCCCGGATGTCGCTGGCATCATCATCCAGTCGGTCGTTCAGGTCATCGCCATAGTCGACGGCGGACAGCCGGTCCCCGACCGACACCGCGAGAACCACCTTGCCGTCGGCGACGTCCCCGGGCGATTCGAACGCTTCGGGGCACAGGATGCGGCTCGCATCCTCCAAATCGGTTCCGGACGCGATCGAGTCGAAGACGAAGAGCGTGAAGTCCAGCCCGGTTTCGGATTCCGCCGCCGAGATCGCGGACTCGAGTCCGGCGGAGTCGGCGACGCCGAACGAGTCGTGCAGGTCGGCACAGGCATCCACCTGCGCTGACGCCGCTGCGGGCATGAGTAGCAGGATGGCGAGGATCGAGGTGAGAGCCGCAACCAGGCGACGGGGCAGATCAGGGACGGTCATGCCCGTGAGGCTAGCGACCGGCAGGGAGCAACGCCGCCCGAAGAAACCGCAACAACTCGGCCCGGCGTTCGGTCAGCGATCGCAGGCTGGGTTCGATACCCATCGCCCGGAGGACCTCCACTTCGGTCGCGACGCCCATGATGGTCGAGTAGAGCGAGAACAGAAGCAACTGGGCGTCGTCTCCGACCACCCGACCTTCCTTCAGGGCGATCTCCAGCGAGTGGTGGGCGACCTGAATGTGGTTCGACAACCGGCCGGTCAGCTGCACGGCGACGTCGGATCCTGGTCGCGACGCTTCGCGCAACATGCCAAGCAATTCGGGGCGGCGAAGAGCCAAACGGAACACCACGCGCACCGTGCCTTCAACCTGGGCCCACACATCACCGAGATCGTTGGCCTCGGTTTGGGGGTCGAGCACGATCGCATCGAGTTCGGCGATGAAGCTGTCCGCGGCGTAATCAACGACCGCGCGGAACAGCTCAGTCTTCGATGGGTAGTAGTACAGAATCGACTGTTTGCGGATCCCCAGTTCCCGCGCGAGCGCATCGAGCGAGGTTCCATCCACCCCGGTTGTCCCGAAGGAGGTGAGCGCAGTGTCCAGAATCCGCTGTCGGGTCGGTGTGCTCCGGCTCATGGATTCAGCGTAGCCGGTCTCTACCAATTGGTAGAAACCGTCATATTCGTGGTAGAACAAGGGGGTGATCGCAGACGACCTCGCGGGCAAGCGCATCGCCGTTACCGGTGCGACGGGTTTTTTGGGTACCGCGCTCATCGAGCGCCTCATTCGCAGTGTGCCCGACTGTGAACTCGTTCTCCTCGTTCGGCCCGGCCGACGGGGCGCACAGGCCCGCGTCCAACGCGACGTTCTCAAACACGATGCCTTCAACGGCATCCGCACCGAGATGGGCAAGGACGCGTTCAACGAAATGTGTGCCCGACGTGTCTCTGCGGTGGCCGGCGACGTCGGCACCGATGGCCTGAACCTCTCGGGCGACGATCTCGACCTCTGGTTGTCCGCCGATGTCATCATCCACTCGGCGGCGACCGTGTCCTTCGACTCCCCTCTCGACACAGCGGTCGAGGTGAACCTGCTCGGCCCGCAACGAATCGCGACACTGTGCAACAACCACGGCGTGACCCCACACATCGTTGCGGTGTCCACGTGTTACGTCGCAGGCAGCCGACGCGGCGCCGCGCCCGAACAACTGGTCGACGAAAGCCCGTATTTCGTCGAGGTCAACTGGCGCAAGGAAGTCGAGGCCGCCCGCCGCAGCCGACTCGACGAGGAATATGCCAGTCGCACGCCGGACCAGCTGGCCGAATTCCGCAAGCAGGCCCAGCGTGAGCTCGGAGCCGCTGGTACTCCCGCACTTGCCGCCAAGACCGAATCGCTTCGCCAAGCGTGGGTGAGCACCCGCATGACCAAGAACGGCATCGCCCGGGCCGGGTCGCTCGGTTTCCCCGATGCCTACGCCTTTACCAAGGCGCTGGGTGAACTGGCACTGGTCGAGATGGCCGGCGACGTTCCCATTTCCATCGTTCGACCATCGATCATCGAATCCGCCTGGGCCGAGCCGCACGCTGGTTGGATCCGCGGCTTCCGGATGGCCGAGCCCGTCATCATCTCCTATGCCCGCGGCCTCCTCAGCGAATTTCCTGGTGTGCCCGAAGGTGTGGTCGACGTCATCCCCGTCGACATGGTCGTGGCGACGATCATCGCGGTCGCCAGCCGAGGTCCGGTCGACACCGGTCCGGACGTCACCCAGGTGGCCAGCGGTTCCGCCAATCCCCTGCGCTATCACAACCTCGTCGACTACGCCGAGGAGTGGTTCACGAAGAACCCGATCTATGACGAGCTCGGTCAGCCCATTGCCGTTGCGTCGTGGCGCTTCCCCGAGCGGGGGCGAGTCGAGCGACAGCTCACCCGGGCTCGGACAACACTCGAACGCGCCGATCAGGTGCTCGAGAAGCTGCCGTTGCGCGGCCGGATGGCCGAATATGCGACGCGCCTCGAAGGTCGCAAGGAGCTGCTCGATCAGGCCTTCGGCTATGTCGAGCTCTACGGCAAGTACGCCGAGTGCGAGGCGCTCTACGGCGTCGAGAACCTTCTGACGTTGTGGGACTCACTCGACCAAGCCGACCAGGAGGCGTTCGCCTTCGACCCGCGCATCATCGACTGGAAGCACTACGTCCAGAACGTGCACCTGCCGTCCGTCGTCCGTCAAGCCAGAGCGAAGACGACCCCAGGCAAGAAGACGACGCAGCCCCGAAGCGAACGGTTGCGCAACCAGATCCTGTCGCCCGATCGCCAGATGGCGGCCTTCGACCTCGAGAACACGATCATCGCGTCGAACGTCGTCACCTCGTATGCGTGGCTCGCCACCCGCAACCTCCCACCACGGGAACGAATGACCTTTGCGCTGAAGACCTTGTCGCAGGGGCCCGGCTGGTTGTCCCTCGACCGCAAGGACCGAAGTGACTTCCTTCGAGCCTTCTACCGGAACTATCGGGGTGCCTCGGTCGAACAAATCGAGACGGATGCGGTCGAGCTGCTCAGCCATTACCTCCTGTCGAAGTCCTTCCCCGCCGCGGTCAGACGAGTACGGCAACATCGTGCGCTCGGCCACAAGACGGTGCTCATAACCGGGGCACTCGACTTCGTCGTGAAACCACTCGCCCCTCTGTTCGACGACATCATCTGCGCCGAAATGGCAACGAGCGAAGGGCGGTACACGGGCGGCATGACCGCAGTGCCGCCCACCGCCGAGAACCGGTATCAGGCCCTTCTCGACTATGCGGAACACAACAACATCGACCTTCGTGAATCCGTCGCCTACGCGGACTCGAGCAGCGACCTGCCGATGCTCGAAGCCGTTGGCTTCCCGGTGGCCGTCAACCCTGAGACCAAACTCGCGTCGATCGCCCGCAAACGTGGGTGGCTCGTGGAGAACTTCGACAAGCAGTCGGGCGCACCCGGGCGGCCGCTGCCGCTCGCGCCGCGAACGGGCGCACACAACGAGCCGGTCACCAGCCGTCTCATGAACCGGGGTTCAGGCCTCGCCAAGGAGAAGACCCGACGATGAGCGCGAAGAAGGCACCCCGTCCCGGATTTGTACTCGACGTCGATTCGTCGACTCCCCCGATTCTCTTTCATCACGGCGAGGGCTTCCGCATGGAGAAGCTTCCGGTTGGCCGCTCACGCGTGATCTACCCGGCCGAACCGATCCGCGGCATCGAAGACCCCGATCAGGCCATTCGGGACGCCCTCGACAACCCGATCGAGAATGAGCCACTGCGCGCCCAGTTGTTCAAGGGCATGAAACTAACCATCGCTTTCGACGACATCAGCCTGCCGTTGCCTCCGATGCGCAAGCCCGACGTGCGCCAACGCATCATCGAAGCCGTTCTCGACATCGCAGCCGAGGTTGGTGTCGACGATGTGCACATCATCGCCGCTCTCGCGCTGCATCGACGCATGACCGAAGACGAGCTCCGTCACGCCGTGGGCGATCGGGTCTATGACGCGTTCGCACCCAGCGGAAAGCTCTACAACCACGACGCCGAAGACCCTGACGGGATGACCCACCTCGGCACCACCAATCACGGCGAGGAAGTACAGCTGAACACTCGCGCGGTCGAGAGCGACCTCACCGTCTACGTGAACATCAACCTCGTATCGATGGACGGCGGCCACAAGAGCACGGCCACCGGCCTCTCGGGCTACACGGCGCTTCGGCATCACCACAACGTCGACACGATGCGCAAGTCCAAGTCCTTCATGGATCCGGAGAGCAGCGAACTGCACACCAAGAACTGGCGTCAGGGCGACGTCATCCGCAACGCCGGCATCAAGATCTTCCAGATCGAGACCACGATCAACAACAACACCTTCGGTGAAACCGGCCCGCTATCGATGCTGCAGAAACGTGAGTGGGAATGGACTGGCCGCGACCGGGCGCAGTACCTCGCCATGCAGACCGGCATGAAGTACATGTCGAACGGTGCGAAGCGCAAGGCCTTCCACTCCTGGCAGGCGCCGTATGAGCTCACCTCGGTGCAAGCCGGCGAGATCGAGGCCGTGCACAAGGTGACCACCGCCAACACGTACGCCCAACACCTGGTGCCCGTGGAAGGTCAGACCGACATTCTCACCATGGGACTGCCGTACATCAGCCCCTACAACGTCAACTCCGTCATGAACCCGATCCTCGTGCAGGTGCTCGGCCTCGGCTACTTCTTCAACCTGTACCGCGGCAAGCCACTCGTCCGCGAAGGCGGCGTGCTCATCATGAGCCACCCGACGCCGTGGGAGTTCCACCCGGTTCATCACCCGAGCTACATCGACTTCTTCGAACAGGTGCTCGCCGACACGACCGACCCCATCGAGATCGAAAAGAAGTACGAGAAGCAGTATGCCGAAGATGAGTGGTACCGCCATCTGTACCGCACGTCGTACGCCTACCACGGCGTTCATCCGTTCTACATGTGGTACTGGGGCGCACATGCCATGGAGCACCTGGGGTCGGTCATCATCGTCGGCGGAAACGCCAGAGCGGTTCGTCGCCTCGGATTCCGCCCCGCGTCAACCCTGCAGGATGCGCTCGAGATGGCGAGTGACACCGTCGGGCCGCAACCCACGATCACTCACTTCCACAACCCGCCGATGCTCATGGCTGACGTGACATGAGTGCGCTCACCGAGCGGCGCAAGCAGCTCGCCCGGCGTCTGGCCGGCACCGAAATCCCGGTCGTCGGGCGCCTTCGTCGACCGCTGCAGGCGATGCCGTTCCCATATACGCCACCCACGATCCCCCAGGGTGTCGACGTGCCGGAGCGCAAACCCCGCGTTGGCACGAACTTCCCGACCGATTGGGCCCGCACGGAGTCCGCCCGTCGTACCCGCGCCGTCATCATCGACACGATGGTACGACCCGTTATGGCGGGCCTGGCGCAGCCCACCCGTCGAGGTACCGACCGCCTCGACGCCTTGGACGGACCCGCCGTGTTCGCCGCGAACCATCACAGCCATGTCGACACCCCCTTGCTGCTGAGTTCGCTGCCGACCCCGTGGCGCCATCGTGTTGTTGTGGGCGCGGCCTCGGACTATTTCTTCGGCACGAAGATCACCGGCGCACTGTCGGCGCTGGTCATTGGCGCAATTCCGATCGATCGACGCAAGATCAGCCGGGCCAGCACGGATCTCGCTCGGGATCTGGTGAACGAGGGCTGGTCACTCATGGTGTTCCCCGAGGGTGGGCGTTCACCCGACGGCTGGGGTCAACCGTTCCGCGGTGGCGCTGCGTTCATTGCCATTCGGACCAAGCGGCCGGTTGTCCCGGTGCACATCGAAGGTACGGGGCGAATCCTGGGCAAGGGCATGAGCCGCCCCAAGCCAGCCCGAACCACAGTGACGTTCGGTGCGCCGATGTGGCCCACCGAAGGCGAGGATGCGCGTGCCTTCGGTGAACGCATCGAACAACACGTGGCGGAACTCGCCGATGAAGCCATGACCGACTGGTGGCAGGCCCGCCGGCGAGCTCATAGCGACGAGACACCCGCGTTGACGGGTCCGACAACAGCCACATGGCGCCGGGTCTGGGAGCTCGACGCCACCCATCAAAAACGCAAGGGCCCCCGCCGCCGCACCTGGCCGCGCTGATCAACCTCGGCCGCCCCACCGTCGGCGATAACATGGGCCCCGATTCACCAACCAAGGAGCCTCGACGTGGCCGTCTTTGCCAACACGCCGATCGAATTGATCAACGCCGTCTACTCAACCCTCGATGAACGGCTGGCTATCGGCCGGCAACGGCTCGGCCGGGCTCTGACGCTGACCGAGAAGATCCTGATCAATCACCTCGACGACGTCGACGGTGGCGGCATGGAACGTGGTGTCTCCTACACGGATCTACGTCCCGACCGGGTGGCGATGCAGGATGCAACCGCACAGATGGCGTGGCTGCAGTTCATGACCGCCGGACTCCCCCGAACAGCCGTGCCCACGACAACCCACTGTGATCACCTCATTCAGGCCCGCGTCGATGGCAAGACCGACCTTGCCGTCGCTGCGGACACCAACCGCGAGGTGTACCAGTTCCTCGAGGATGTGAGCGCCAAGTTCGGCGGCGGCTTCTGGGCACCCGGCTCGGGAATCATCCATCAGGTCGTGTTGGAGAACTACGCGTTCCCGGGCGGCATGATGCTCGGCACCGACAGCCACACACCAAACGCCGGCGGCCTCGGCATGATCGCCGTGGGAGTGGGCGGTGCCGACGCCGTTGATGTTATGACCGGCTTCCCGTGGAACGTCCGCTGGCCGAAAGCCATTGGCGTCCATCTCACCGGAGAGCTCAGCGGCTGGGCTGCACCCAAGGACGTCATCCTGAAGGTCGCAGAGGTCCTCACGGTCAAGGGCGGAACCGGTGCCATCGTCGAATACTTCGGCCCAGGTGCCGAAAGCATGTCCGCGACTGGCAAGGCGACCATCTGCAACATGGGGGCCGAGATCGGCGCAACCACCTCCCTGTTTGCCTACGACGACGCCACCAGCCGCTATCTCAAGGCAACCGGCCGCGAGGAGATCGACGACGCGGCCCGAGCGGTGGCCCATCACCTCCGGGCCGACGACGAGGTGTACGTCAACCCCGGCGACTACTTCGACCAGGTCATCGAGATCGACCTTTCGACCCTCGAGCCGCTGATCAACGGTCCGCACACCCCTGACCTGGCCCGTCCCGTCAGCAAGCTCGGCGCCGATGCCGAGCTCAACGGCTGGCCCAAGGAGATCTCGGCCGCGTTGGTCGGCTCGTGCACGAACTCCTCGTACGAAGACATCAGTCGCGCCGCGTCGATCGCCCGCGATGCAGCTGCCAAGGGTCTGACCGCAAAGGTGCCGTTCATGGTCACACCGGGCTCCGAGGCAACGATGCGCACCATCCAGCGCGACGGTTTCCTTCAGGATCTCGAGGCCATTGGCGGAGTCGTGCTGGCAAATGCATGCGGACCGTGTATCGGCCAGTGGAAACGAGACGATCGCGAAGGCGCCGAAGGTACGGCCAACACGATCGTCACCAGCTACAACCGCAACTTCCCGAAGCGCAACGATGGCGACGGCGCCACACTCGCGTTCGTCACGTCCCCCGAGACAGTGGTTGCTCTCGCTCTGGCGGGCACGGTCGACTTCGACCCGAAGACCGACACGCTCACCAACGATGCAGGCGAGGAGGTCATGCTCACCGTGGGCGCGGCCATCGAATTGCCCAGCGCGGGCTTCGAGGACGGCACGTCGATGTTCATCGCACCGCCCGAGGACGGCTCCGACATCGACATCTCGGTCTCCCCGACGTCCGATCGTCTCCAGCTTCTGTCGCCCTTCCCCGCCTGGGATGGCAACGACTACCTCGAGCTGCCCATCCTCGGCAAGGGCATGGGCAAGGTCACGACCGACCACATCTCCATGGCCGGCCCGTGGCTCAAGTACCGCGGTCACCTGGAGAACATCTCCGGCAACCTGTATCTCGGCGTCGTCAATGCGTACACCGGCGAAAGTGAACTGGCGATCGATCCATCGGATGGTCAAACCAAGACCTACCCCGACATCGCCAAGAGCCTGCACGAGCAGGGCATCAACTGGGTCTTCATCGGCGAAGAGAATGTGGGCGAGGGTTCCAGCCGCGAACATGCGGCGATGGAGCCTCGTTTCCGCGGCTGCCATGCGGTGTTTGCCAAGTCGTTTGCCCGTATC
The DNA here is from genome assembly GCA_004282895.1 of Acidimicrobiales bacterium. GTDB lineage: Bacteria > Actinomycetota > Acidimicrobiia > Acidimicrobiales > SHLQ01 > SHLQ01. The sequence continues at coordinate 14,985 of SHLQ01000027.1, read as the reverse complement.
CACGAGACAAACCTGAAGAAGCAGGGTGTATTGGCGCTGACCTTCGCGGACAGCGACTTCTGGCTGGCGATCGAGGAAGGTGACACCATCTCGATCACGGGCCTCAGCGAGCTCGCCCCGAACCGTCCCGTCGACTGTGTGCTGCACAAAGTCGATGGTGAGAGTCTCGAATTCCAGGCCAACCAGACACTTTCACCGGACCAAATCGAGTGGTTCCACGCTGGCAGCGCCCTCAACCTGATCCGCCAGCAGACCGCTGGCTAACCCGTGGATCTTCGCCAACTCAACGCGCTGATCGCCGTCAGTGAACATCGCAGCTTCTCGGCCGCGGCGCGGGCCCTGCACACCGTGCAGAGCAACGTGTCGACCCACGTGGCGCGGCTCGAGCGTGAGTTGGACGCGGTGCTGGTCGATCGCCGAACCGGCGAACTGACCGACGAGGGCAACGTGGTTGTGCAACGAGCGTTGCGCATCCGCGCTGAGCTGGTGGCAATTCCGGCGGACGTCTCGGCGCTTCGGGACGACATCCGCGGCATTGTGCGGTTTGGCATCATCGGCACGACCGGTCGATGGCTCGTACCCCAGCTCATCACCGCGTTGAAGAAGGACTATCCCGGGGTGCACCTCGTCGTGGTTGATGCGACAACCACCGGCCTTCTTCCGCAGCTGCAAAGCGGGCAACTGACCATGGCTGTCCTGAACCTGCCACTGCACGAGCCAGAACTGGCGTCCGTGCCGCTCTTCGACGAGGAACGGATACTCATCGCTCCCACCGACCATCCGCTGGCAAAACTCGAACGCGTCACGCTCGCTGAGATCGCCGAACACGAACTCGTCCTTCCGCCGCCCGGCACCCAGTTCCGCACCGAGGTCGACCACGCTGCGGCAGAACTCGACATCACCCTCAGTCCCCACGCCGAGCTCGATGGGATGCGGCTCCTCGCGTCGCTCGCGTTCCAAGGGCTCTCCCCTGCGCTGGTGCCGGCGACCGCAGCACCGGTGGAGGACAGCCCGGACTGGACCGTTATCCCCGTCGATGGCATGGCTCCTCGTAGTGTTGGCCTGGCCTACCGACGATGGACCACGTTGCCTGCGCCGGCGCGGGCCGTGCAGCGCGTCATCCGCGAGGTTGTACGCGATCGTGGGGAACTCCAACCGGGGCTCCACGTCACCCTTGGGGACGAATTGCCCGACGACGAGGACCTCTAGCAGCGGCTCTCGCGCATAGGATCGCGTCGATGTCGATATTGAGTGACACCGACCGCCCGTCGAACCTGACGGTGGATACCGGCCCCGATGGGCGACGGCGCGTACTCGTGCGGATCCTGTCCGGCTCCGAGGATCCCATCACGTCGGCCGATGCCGACCTCATCGAACGAGGTGCTCGGCGCGCCCTCGACCAACGGATCCCACTCATCTGTGAACTTGCGGCCAATGGCCCAGCCGCCCACGAGGAGCTCGCCGTCACCTTCGCGCTCGGCGGCGCCGCCAAGGCGTTGAGTGACTGTTCGGGACGCGTGCCGACGATCGGGGTTCTCCAAGGCGACGCCGTGGCCGGCCCCGCGTTGCTGCTTGGCATCATGGATCACGTCATCGTCGTGGATGGCAGCCACGCGTTCGTCTCCGGCCCTGCGATGGTCAACGCCTTCACCGGCGTGGAAACCGACCGCACGGAGCTGGGAGGATCCGGAGCCTTGACCGTCCAAGCCGGCCTGGCCAGCTTCACCGCTCCGACGCTCGAAGACGCGGAAACGATGATCGACGATCTCTTGGCCATTCTGCCGTCGAGCAGCGAGTCGGTCGCCCCGATCACCCCAAGCTCAGACCCCACCGATCGCGACACGACCGCAGCCGGCGAACTTCTCCCCAACACACCAACGGGCGCCTACGACGTTCGTCACGTCATTCAGGAAGTCGCCGATGACGGCTGGTTCCTCGAAGTTCGGGAACGCTTCGCGACGAACCTCGTGACCGGATTTGTCACCTTCGGGGGTATCACTTCCGGCGTGGTTGCGAACCAGCCCATGAGCATCGCCGGGACACTCGACATCCCGTCCTCACAGAAGGGCGGCCGATTCGTTGCGTTCTGCGATGCCTTCAACATCCCGTTGGTGACGTTCGTCGACACGTCGGGGTTCTACCCCGGCAAGGATCTCGAGTGGCGAGGCATGATCCGGTATGGCGCGCAGCTGGCGTTCGCCTATGCCCGGGCGACCGTGCCCCGTATCAACGTGACCCTGCGAAAGTCCTATGGCGGTGCGTACATCGTCATGGACTCAAAGAACATGGGCAACGACTTCGCCTTTGCATGGCCATCAGCGGAGATCGCGGTCATGGGAGCGAAGGGTGCTGTCGAGATCCTGCATCGTCGGGCCGATGAGTCCGAACGAGCCGAATTGGAGGCAGCGTACGAAGAACGGCTGCTCAATCCGTATATCGCCGCGCAGCGAGGTTCGGTCGACGCCGTGATCACTCCGGCGCAGACCCGAGCCGAAATCTGCGGGGCCTTACACCTGCTCTCGTCGAAGCGGGAGATCCTCCCCGAGCGGCGCCACGACAACACACCGCTGTAAGTCCGACTGAGGCCGACCGAATAGGTCGGAAGCGCCCAGACTTAGTAGCATCACAGTCGATCGAGCGTCACTCAAAGGGGAGCGGCGGTCTGCACACGTACGTCAAGAGTTGGGAGCTCCCTGTGCCTGAAAGCATCACCATTACCGACAACCGCTCCGGCGAGTCGGTTGAAATCCCGATAGTCAACGGTGGTGTCGACGCGAACGAGTGGAAGAAACTCATGCCGGGTCTGTGGTTCCTCGACCCCGCCTTCGGTGTCACGGCCAGCACCGAGAGCGCCATTACGTACCTCGACGGCGGCGCCGGACGCCTCGAGTACCGCGGCTACCCCATTGAACAGCTCGCAGAGAGTTCCACCCATCTCGAGGTGGCGTATCTGCTGTTGAACGGCGAACTCCCGAACAACGAGGAACTCGACACCTGGGTCGAGGACGTGCGCATTCACACGTACCTGCACGAGAACTTTCGCAAGCGGATTCACGACGCCTTCCACTACAACGCCCACCCGATGGGTCTGCTCATGTCCAGCCTGGCCGCCCTGTCGACGTTCTATCCGTCCGCCAAGGACGTGGATGACCCCGCCGTGTGGCACCAGCAGATCGTTCGCCTGGTCGCAAAGCTCCCCACACTCGCGGCGTCGGCGTACCGTTTCAACAAGGGACTGCCATTCGTCTACCCCCGTAACGATCTCGACTACACGTCGAACTTTCTCTCGATGATGTTCTCGATCGCAGAACCGGACTACGTGCCCGACCCGGCACTGCGCAAGGCAATGGAAGTCCTGTTCATCCTTCACGCCGATCACGAACAGAACTGCTCAACCACCGCGGCTCGCGTCGTCGGATCCGCCCATGCCGACCCCTACGTCACCGTCGCCGCGGCCGCCGGTGCCCTCTATGGGCCCCGCCATGGCGGCGCCAACGAAGCCGTGCTGCGGATGCTGCGGGAGATCGGCAGCTACGAGAACGTCGACGCCTACGTTGAGCGGGTCAAAGGCGGCGATGAACGGCTCATGGGCTTCGGCCACCGCGTCTACAAGAACCACGACCCTCGGGCGACCATCATCAAGAACGCCGCCCACGAGGTCTTCGAAGTCACCGGCAAGAACCCACTGCTCGACATCGCGTTGAAGCTCGAGGAAGTCGCCCTCTCCGACCCGTACTTCATCGACCGCAAGCTGTACCCGAATGTCGACTTCTATTCCGGCCTGATCTACCAGTCGATGGGCTTCCCCACCGAGATGTTCACCGTGTTGTTCGCCATCCCGCGGACGGTCGGATGGCTGGCCCATTGGAAGGAAATGCTCGAGCAGGAGTCGCGCATCGCCCGACCCCGCCAGGTCTACACGGGAGCGGCCACGCGGGACTACGTACCGATGGCAGACCGCTAGGCGCTTGCCACCACGTCGCAAGTCGAAGGTTCTACCCTTGCGCTTGTGATCGGACGGATAACAGCCGCGGGCTTGGGTTTGCTGCTGACCGTCGGCGCCTACGCGGCAGTGTCCGCAGACGCCCCGCTCCTGGCCAAATCCACCGATTCCCCGCCAACCACACCGTCGCCGCTCCGTGATCGGACCCTGCTCGACCTCGCCACAACCCCCGGGGCCTCACCGGCGGGCACCAAGGTCAGCGTGGAGGTGCACGGATCGGACCTCGGCCTCGTGCGCCAGGCGATCGAGTCCGTCGGTGGCGAGGAGTACGGCTCCGTACCCGGGTTCTTCGTGGAGGCCCACGTTCCTGTGGATCAGCTGCTCGCCCTGTCCTCGCAGCCGTCCGTCGGACGCGTCGCCGAGGTGACGCGGATGAGTTCCACGTTCGATCCGGCCAACGGGGACACGTTCCAGAACTCGGCGTTGGAGGTTGTCATTGAGGACACACTTCAGCTGAACGAATGGCACGACGCGGGCTACACCGGTGTTGGCCAACGGATCGGCATCCTCGACGTGTTCGGCAGTACGGACCTCACCGCGGCGATCGACAGCGGCCGACTGCCACAACCGGCCGGCGCGTTCTGTCTCAAGTTCGGCAACCCCTGTTCCATCACGGAGTTCGCTTCCGCACCTCACGGCGTTGGGGTCGCGGAGATTGCACATACGGCCGCGCCGGACGCCGAGCTCTACCTCGCCACCGTGTATACACTCAGCGATCTCCGGGCGGCGGTCGACTGGTTCGCTGCCCGCGGGGTCACGATCATCAACCGATCCGAGACGTCCGAGTTCGACGGGCCCGGTGACGGTACCGGCCCGCTTGGGTCGCTCGTCGACCGAGCCGTGGACATGGGGATGGTGTGGGTCGCTGCCGCCGGCAACGCTGGCAGCATTGGCAGTATCGGTGGAGAGAACTGGATCGGTACGTTCAACGACACAAATGGTGATGGCGTCCACGAGTGGCCGTCCGGGGGAACACGTATGAAATTCGGTTGCGGGTTTCTACTCGGCATGCGATGGGATGACTGGTCAGATACCGCCATCCCCACCAACTACGACATTCGCATCTTCGACGAACTGAACTCGACCATTCCCGAGGCCGAGGGAACCGACTTGCAGGCGGTGGCCGGAGACCCGGCACTGGAGAACATCACCCCTCGCTGCCAATGGCCCGATGACAAGGACTTCATCGAGATCGTCCGGGTTTCCGATCCGCAGCCCGATGGCCCGGACGAGCTGCAGATTCTCGGCAACCTCACCGAACTCGAGGAATGGGTCGACGAAGGAGCGGCAACGGGACCAGGGGCTGAATCCTCAAACCCAGGGGCGGTGACCGTGGGAGCGACCCGAAGCCCGGCATCGTTCCTGCACGCCTCCTACAGCTCGCAGGGGCCCACCCGGGACGGCCGGATCAACCCGGACCTCATCGGCCCCTCCTGCTTGCCGGTGACGGGATTCTCCGGCTGTTTCAGCGGCACCAGCGCCAGCGCACCCTTTGTCGCTGGCACGCTGGCGGTGCTGCGCGATGCCGGCTTGTTCAGCCATCCGGCCGAGGTCGACGCCCTACTCCCCCAGATCGCCATCGACCTCGGTTCGATCGGCCCGGACAACCGCTACGGCCACGGTGCGCTGCGGCTGCCGATACCGAGTGAACTCGGTGTGGTCCCGATCACCGAGCTCTGCCTTGACCTGCGACCGACGATCGTCGGAACCGATGGCGACGACACACTCTTCGGAACACCTGGCCCCGACGTGATCTGGGGCGGCGACGGTGACGACACAATCTTCGGTGGCGGCGGAGCGGACACCATTTGTGGCGGCGGTGGTGCGGACACCATCCGGGGCGAAGGCGGCGTTGATCACATCGACGGCGGACCACAATTCGACCGGATCTGGGGTGGCACGGGTGGCGACATACTCGTTGGTGGAAGCGGCGGCGACCGCATCTTCGGCAACGTTGGCCCGGACGAGATCCGCGGCGTGGGTGGCAACGACCGCATCAAGGGCGGTGGCGGCGACGACCGTATTCGCGGAGGCGCCGGGAACGATCGCCTGCAGGGTGCAACCGGTGTCGACGAGATCGTTGGTGGAGTGGGCAACGACCGTTGTGCCGGAACGTCCTTCGGCGCTCCCCCCAACGCGGGTGACATCGTCAGCCGCTGCGAGCAGTAGGTCGGCGCGTCAGTCCAGGTCGATGACGTCGGGTTTCCCCTCACCGGACGTCCAGTGCTTGCGGCATCGAAGTTCGTAGGTCACCTCGGGTGCCCGCTCGGGATCGTCCACGACCATCAGCTCACCCTCGTACACCTGCACGCTGTCCACGACACGGGCATTGTGCGTCGCCCGATCGCCGCACCAGCAGCGAGCCTCACATTGGATTGCCTCTGACGTATCGGCCAGTTCGAGCAGTCGGGCTGTTCCGGGAAACAGGCGGCCACGGAAGTCGGTGAGCAGACCAAACGCAAACACGTCCATGCGGTACTCATCCACGATCTCCGCCAGCTGCTCGATCTGCTCTGGGGTGTAGAACTGCGCCTCGTCGCACACGAGATAGTCGAACGGGTTCCCGTCGTTCTCGGCGACGGTGCGCAGATCCACGCTTGGATTGATGACGACCGCGTCGGCCGACACACCGAGGCGAGAGCTGACCCGCGCCCCTTCGCGGTCGAGCATGCTGCACAGCGCCCCGCGAAGACCGCCGTGGGTCAGGTTGTGATGGATCTGCAACGCCAGCGTGGACTTACCAGAACCCATCGTCCCGAACGAAAAGCGAAGCACACCCATGACGGCGAGGCTACTGCGGGTACCCGGAATGGTCTGCTGAACCGGAATCGGGGTGGCCGTCATGAGCAACCGCTCGTCGAGCCGCAATCTCGGCAGGCGAAACAGCTGCCGGCTCGGACCATTTGGGTGCCGCACTGCCCGCAGAACGGGGCGTCGCCATGAACGCTTGCCGGCGGGTCCGGTGCCACGTCAAGCCCTTGCAGCGTCTCCGTTGTTGCTTCGTCGACACCAGGAAGGGTGGGCTGGGTGCGTTCGCCGGTGGTGAGGATATTTCGGGTTCGGCGCTCGTCTTCGCTCAGGTATTCGACCGCGAGTCGACGGAACAGGTAGTCCATGAGGCTGGATGCGATGCGAAGGTCTGCGTCATCGGTCATCCCGGCGGGCTCGAATCGCATGCCGACGAATGCGTCGACAAACGCGGTGAGCGGCACGCCGTACTGCAAACCGTGGCTCACCGAGATCGCAAACGCATCCATGATTCCGGCGAGCGTCGAGCCCTGCTTCGACACACGAATGAACAGCTCGCCCGGTCGACCGTCCTCGTATTCGCCTACAGTCACGAAACCTTTGCAGTCGGCCACCCGAAACTCGAATGTCCGAGACATACGGGTACGAGGCAGTTTCTCCCGCACGGGCTGGCCGGTACCGGAATCGGCGGGGGCCGTGTCAGGTTTGGCCGATTTCGCAGTCAACGGCTGCGCAACCTTGCAGTTGTCGCGATACAAGGCGACGGCCTTGAGGCCGAGTTGCCACGACTCCAGATAGACGTCTTCAACCTGTTCGACCGTCGTGTCTTCGGGAAGGTTTACGGTCTTGGAGATCGCACCGGAAAGGAACGGCTGGACCGCCGCCATCATGAGGATGTGTCCCATGGGGCCGATCACGTTGTCGCCCATGGAGCAGGCGAACACATCGACGTGTTCATCGGCCAGGTGGGGCGCACCAAGAACCGAACCCACATCGCCAATGTGCGACACGATGTCGGCCTGTTCCTCGTCGCTGTAGCCGAGACGGGCCAATGCCCGCCCGACGCTCTGGTTGACGATCTGCATCGTGCCGCCACCGACGAGCTTCTTCATCTTCACGAGCCCGAGGTCAGGCTCGACGCCGGTGGTGTCACAATCCATCAGGAAACTGATGGTTCCGGTCGGTGCGAGCACCGTCGCCTGGGCGTTGCGAATACCGGACGCGGAGGCCCGTACACACGTGTCGTCCCATGCGGCCTGGGCGGCATCATGCAGCGCTGCCGGGACGAGCTCGCGGTCGATCTGATCGACGGCGTCACGATGCATGCCGAGTACGCGACGCACATTCTCCGCATCCTTCTCATATCCAGCGAATGCACCGACACGTTGTGCGATGCGGGCCGACATGTTGTAGGCGGCACCACCCATGATCGCCGTGAGTACCGCAGCCATTGCCCGACCCTCATCGGAGTCATAGGCCAATCCGAGGGTCATGAGCAGCGCGCCAAGGTTGGCGTATCCGAGCCCGATCTGGCGAAGACGGCGGGTGTTCTCACCAATCGCCTCAGTCGGATAGTCGGCCCGGCCAACGATGATCTCCTGAGCAGCGAACACGACCTCGCAGGCGGCGATGTAGCCAAGGACGTCGAACGGCTCGTTCTCCGGCTGGAAGGCCAACAGGTTGAGGCTGGCGAGGTTGCAGGCGGAGTTGTCGACGTGCATGTATTCGCTGCACGGGTTGCTGCCATTGATCCGGCCGACGGACGGCGTCGTGTGCCAGTTGTTGATGGTGGTGTCGTACTGGACGCCGGGGTCGGCACACTCCCAGGCGGCTTGAGCGATGTCGCGGAAGAGCTCGCGAGCGCGCACGGTGCGGATCACCGAGCCGTCGAGCACCGCCGTCAAGGCCCAGTCGTCGTCGTTCTCCACGGCCTCCATGAACTCGTCGGTGACGCGAACACTGTTGTTGGCGTTCTGATACTGGATGGAAACGGAGTCCTTGCCGTCGAGATCCATGTCGAAGCCGGCGTCGCGCAGTGCCCTCGCCTTGTGCTCTTCATTGGCCTTGCACCAAATGAAGTCCTGAATGTCGGGGTGGCTGACGTCGAGGATGACCATCTTGGCGGCGCGTCGGGTCTTCCCACCGCTTTTGATTGTGCCAGCGGATGCATCTGCGCCGCGCATGAAGCTGACCGGACCCGAAGCTGTGCCTCCACCTTGCAGGTTTTCGGCGGAGGAGCGGATGCGGGACAGGTTCACGCCGGCGCCGGACCCGCCTTTGAAGATCATTCCCTCTTCGGCGTACCAGTTCAGAATGGACTCCATCTTGTCCTCGACGGACAGGATGAAACAGGCCGACGCCTGCTGCGGAACGCCGCGCACGCCGAGGTTGAACCAGACGGGTGAGTTGAACGCTGCTTTCTGCGTGAGGATCAGGTGTTTCAGTTCGTCGCTGAAGATTTCCGCCTCGACGTCATCGGCGAAGTACGCACCCTCGATTCCCCATTGGGTGATCGTGTCGACGACGCGGTCGATGACCTGGCGCAGCGAATGCTCGCGTTCGGGCGTGCCGGGTGTCCCACGGAAGTACTTCTGCGCCAGGATGTTCGAGGCGTTGATGGACCAGGACTTGGGTACTTCGATGTTGGTCTGTTCGAACGCGATCGAGCCGTCGCGCCAATCATGCAGCCGAGCATCTCGGTGTTCCCACACCACGGTGTCATAGGGATGGACACCTTCGGTGGTGAACACGCGGCGGATGCCGATGGCGTGCTCGGCGTTTACCGGCTGTGAAGCGAGCGACATGTGACTTCCTCTACAACCGCGATGGTTGCACTACATAGTGTGGCGGGTGAATGGGTCGGCTTGCTACCGGCGGGCTGCGGGCAGGGCCATCCTCCGGGGTCGCCCGCATACGCGGGCCAGCGTGCCAAGAGGGCGGCCCCACCTGCTGCCATCCCCCACGTTAGAGAGGGGTGCCTGTGGGCGAAAAGGGGACGACCTGTGTATTTCGCGGGGATATCCCACCCGGTTGTCCACAGCTGGCCCCATCTGGCCGCCGAGTAGAGTTCCCTTCGATGAGACAGATCTTCCCGGCGGCCCCGGATGACGACGTCGATGTGCGGGCCCTCTACGCCAGCGATGAACGGGCACGGCCGGATCGCCCGTGGGTCACGATGAACATGATTTCGAGCGTGGACGGCGGCATCAGCATTGACGGCGTGTCTGGCGGGCTCGGTGGGCCGGGTGACAAAGCCGTGTTTTCGGCGCTGCGAGGTATGGCGGACGTGATTCTGGTGGCGTCGGGGACGGTGATTGCCGAGAACTACCGAAAGCCACAGACTCCCGAATCGCTGCAAACCGTACGAGCCGCCAGCGGCCAGGACCCGATCCCAAGAATTGCCATTGTGAGCAATTCGCTGTCGATCGCACCCGACCACCGGGTATTCGATTCCGACCACCGACCGCTGATGATCACCCATCGGGGGGCGGACGCTGAACGTCGGCAGGCTCTGGCGGAAGTGGCCGACCTCGTCGACGCCGGGGACGATGCGGTCGACCTTCGGTCGGCGCTCGATGCCCTGTACGCCCTTGGCGCCCGCACCGTCCTGTGTGAGGGGGGTCCCTCGCTGAACGGCGCGCTGGTGGCCGAGGATCTTGTTGATGAAGTGTGCCTGAGCTTCAGCCCGATCCTGCTGGGTGGTGACGGCCCGCGAATCACCCGCGGACCGGAGCTTCCGGGTGCTCTCACGTTGTCTCTGCAGCGGGTCCTGCAGGACGAGAACTTCTTGTTCTTCCGATACGTACGCCGCTAGCGCCGCGTGAGTCTTCGAATCAGCCCAGCGCCGCATGGTCGATGATGATGCGCTGGCCGATCTCGAGATCGGCGCCGCCAGCGGCGGTGCTGAGATAGTCGACGGTATCTCGCACATCGCCGCCGGCAGGCGTGATGGTTGAGGCGATGCCCCAGAGGGTGTCGCCCGGTTGCACGATGTAGATCTCGATGGCGTCGGTGACGACCGAATCGGCCGATGCGGGCTCTACGGGAGAGTTGGCGGCCAAACCGCCGCCAAAACCGAATGCGCTCATCGCAATCGCGCCCAGAACGATGGCGGCAGCGATGAGGGCGGCCACCAGACCGTTGATCGACAACATCTCTGCGGACGAGTGTTCGGTTGCGGGAAATGAGGTTTTTGGGGTTGCGGTCATGGTCATCAGTCTGCTCCTGGGGTGTGACAGTGATCCGGGCTCCACCCATTCGTCGTTGATTTTCCTGGGCTTTTGGCCCTTTCGGTGAGAAAACCGCAACGGTCCTTGACCGGGGACATTCGTTCGACGAACATGTGTTTGTCGAACTTCCGTTCTCTTGTTATAGTGCGAACACCCGTTCGATGCAACCTCGAATTCGAAAAAGAATTCTCACGACCCCAAGAAAGCGCAGACACCCTCATGAGTGGCACCAACCTCACCGCCCGGCAGCAGGAAATCCTCGATTTCATCGACAGCCAGAACCGAGAGCGCGGCTATCCCCCATCGGTGCGAGAGATCGGCAAGGCCGTCGGCCTGACGTCGCCCTCAACCGTGCACAGTCACCTGAACACCCTCCAGAAGGCCGGGTACCTGCGCCGTGACCCCGCCAAGCCGCGTGCGATCGAGGTTCGCTACGACCCCAACTCCGGTGCAGTCATCGAACGGGCTGCCGTCACCCATGTGCCCCTGGTCGGCGACGTCGCCGCCGGTACCGACGTGCTCGCCCACGAAAATGTCGAAGAACTCATGCCACTCCCCACCGAGTTCACGGGCGTTGGCGAACTCTACATGTTGCGGGTGCGGGGCGACTCCATGATCAACGCCGGCATCCTCGACGGAGACTTCGTTGTCGTCCACACGCAGAACACCGCCAACAATGGCGACATCGTGATCGCCGGTATCCCGGGCGAGGAAGCAACGGTGAAGACCTACCGCCAGGATGGCAAGACCGTCACGCTCCTACCGGCCAACGATTCGCTCGAGCCAATGGTCTTCGAGAGCGGCGAAGTCTCGGTGTTCGGCAAAGTCGTCACCGTCATGCGCCGTCTGTAGAAATGGTCACACACCGGTCTTGAGCAGCTGCTCCAACGCCATGTAGGTCATGACCAGTGGCGTTTCGTGAAGATTCTCCTGCTGGGTGTGCGCCAGTGTCGGTTCCCCCGGACCAAAGTTGACCGCCGGAATCCCCTTCTCGGCAAAGAACGCCACGTCGGTCCAACCCAGCTTCGCGCGCACGCTGATGTCGTTGCGACCAATAAATGCGGCCATGAGTGGATGCCGCAGATCCGGCTTCGCGGCCGGCGACATGTCGGTCACCTCGAACCCATCGCCCTCCTCCATGAAGGGTTGCACCACCGACCGGGCGAACGCCTCGGCCTCCTCCGGCGTACGGTCCGGGGCGAACCGGTGGTTGATCGTGACCACGGCAGAGTCCGGAACGACATTGCCAGCGACGCCCCCCTCCACGTAGACGGCCTGCATGGCCTCTTTGAACTCGCAGCCATCGATCATCGGCTTGCGGTGGTCGTACATCTCGAGCGCGGACAGCAACACGCCGAGCCGATGAACCGCGTTGCGGCCCATCCACGGACGAGCCGTGTGCGCCCGCTCTCCTCGAAGCGTCACCTTGAACCGCATGGTTCCCTGACAGCCAGCTTCGATCACCGCATTGGTCGGCTCCCCCAGTATCGCCACATCGGCGGCCAACAACTCGGGGACCTCGGCGAACAGCTCTCGCAGACCGTTGTACTGCAGCGCCACTTCCTCGCGGGCATAGAAGACGTAGGTCACGTCGATGGCCGGCTCGCGCACCATGCGAGCCAGTTCGAGCATTACCGCCAACCCACCTTTCATATCCGCCGAGCCGAGTCCGTGCAGGACGTTGCCCTGGATGATGGCGGTTGCGTTGTTGTTGACGGGAACGGTGTCGAGATGGCCGCCGATCGCCACTCGGTACTGCCGGTCCAGGTTGGTCCGGGCAACGAGGTTGTCGCCAACCCGGGTTACGTCAAGCCCGTCGATCTGACGCAGTTCGGCCTCGAACCAGTCGGCGATCGGGCCTTCCTCGAAGCTGACCGAGGGCATGTCGACAAGCTCGGCGGTGAGATGCAGGAGGTGATGAACCATGGTGGTGCATCGTAGCGGCGCGGTCAGGACAGCCGGGAACGCACCGTTTCGAGCTGCTCTTCGTTTACGACAAGGGCGAACCGAGCATGGCCCGACCCGGCTTCGCCGTAGAACTCCCCCGGTGAACAGATGACGCCGAGCTCATTCGCCAACCTGTCCGCGAGGGCCCACGCATCGCCATCGGGTGCCTCCGCCCAGAGGTAGAAGCCGCCGCCCGGCATGGGCGCACGGATACCCATCTCGCCGAGAATTGCACTCATCGTCTCGAGCCGGTGGCGATATCGCTCTCGCTGGACCTCGACGTGGTCATCGTCGTTGAGCGCGGCTGCGGCTGCGGCTTGGATGGGGCCGGGAACCATGAACCCAAGGTGTTTGCGAAGCTCCTGCAACCACAGAACGAGCTCGGGGTCGCCTGCGTAGAAACCGGCGCGGGCTCCGGCAAAGTTCGAGCGTTTCGACAGGCTGTGAATGGCCAAGACGCCGTCTTGCCCCGATTGAAGGATCGTCTTCGGTGGCCCGTCCCAGATGAACTCGATGTAACACTCGTCGCTGATCACCGGAACACCGTGGGCTCGTCCCCACTCGGCCGCTGCCGCCAGGTCTTCCAGCGCTCCCGCCGGATTGCCGGGGCTGTTCACCCACAAACACACGGCCCGAGCCGCATCAGCCGGGTCGATCGAGCTCACATCCATCCGCCAGTCGCTGTCCACGGCCACCGGCACTGCCCGGCAGTGTGCCAGCTCGGCGCCCATCGCATACGACGGATAGCTGACCGCGGGATACAGCACGGTGTCCTTCGATGGATCGCGATGACGGAGCCAATGGGGCACACCCGCCACGAACTCCTTCAGGCCGATCGTCGCGCCGATGTGCGCGGGATCGATCGTTACCCCGACCCTTCGATCGAACCAACTGGCAGCCGCGGTGCGAAAGGCCGGCGATCCGATGGACGGCGGATACCCACGTTCGGAATCGGAGCCCACCATGGCGTCCAGGATCACCTGGGGCGGCGGATCGGCCGGAGCCCCGATCGACATGTCGATCACTTCGCCAAAGGTGTCCCGAGCGACTGCTCGTAGATCATTCAGCCGGTCATAGGGGTAGGGCGGCATCACAAACGGTTTCACGACGCCCCCACCACCCACTCGCTCAGCCGCCCCTTGGAGTCGGGATCCAATCGGGCCTTGATCGTCATGCCGGATTCGTCGGAAGATTCGGTCAGCACTTGGCCCTCTCGGTGGATCATGGCGAGCACGTCGCCGCGGTCGAAGGGCACGGCCAACTCGACCAGCTCGGTCATGGATCGCAGGCGGTCGCTGATGACATTGAGCAACGATTCGACACCCTCGCCCGTGTGCGCCGACATCGCGACCGAACCCTCGTGACGGTCGACCAATGGCTGGTAGTCAGGATTGGCATCGATCTTGTTGAACACCATGACTTCGGCGACATCGGCGGCCCCGATCTCACGAAGGACGTAGCGAACGGCGTCGATGTTGCCCTGCACGTCTGGCGCCGAGGCATCAACCACGTGCAGCAGCAGATCGGCATCGATCACGACATCCAGCGTGCTCTTGAACGCTTCCACCAGCTGGGTCGGCAGCTTGCGGACGAAACCGACCGTGTCCGTGAGGTACACCATCTCGCCCCCGGGCATCTGCAGACGCCGGGTGGTTGCGTCAAGTGTTGCGAAGAGGCGGTCTTCGGTGAGGACCTCCGCTTCGGTCAGGCGGTTGAGCACCGTGGACTTGCCGGCGTTGGTGTATCCCACGAGCGATACACGACGGTTCGAGGTGCGCTTGCGGGCCTTCGATTGGGTCTTGCGATTCTTCTCGAGCTTGCGGAGGTCGCCCTCCAGCTTGTGCACCCGGCGAACGAGGCGTCGGCGATCCACCTCGAGCTGGGTTTCGCCTGGTCCCCGTGTGCCGATGCCGCCACCCTGCTGGGACAACTTGCGCCCCATACCCTTGAGCCGCGGCAGTCGGTATTTGAGTTGGGCCAGCTCGACCTGCGCCTTTCCTTCGGTGCTCGAAGCGTTCTGGGCGAAGATGTCGAGGATGACCGCGGTGCGGTCCAAGG
>SHLQ01000305.1 GCA_004282895.1 Acidimicrobiales bacterium | reverse complement strand
GGCATCCGACGACACGGCCGGCATCGATTTCGTTCGATGGCGTGGAGTGGCATGGTCTGACGATCGTGGACACCGTCGAGGGCGGTGCGTTCGACGCAACGGGTGTCGTCGAGTTCAAAGCCCGGTTTCGCAGGGACACCGAACACCTCGAGTTGCACGAACGAAGCACATTCACCCGAGTAGACGGCAACTGGGTCTACGTCGAAGGCACCTAGGCCGACGGGAGCCATCTCCAAGAAACGCTTGGGCCTACGGCTGGGGCTGCAAGAAGCGGTCAGGGGCCGGAGGCCGCGCCGGAGGCCCATGTCGACTTCCGCGGATGTCGGGCGGAAGTCCCGACAACAACGGGGAGTTTCGCCAAAGGCGAAATCTCCAAGAAACCCGAAGGGTTTCCGGATTCACTGGACGATCGTTCAGTCGGTGTTTAACGTATCCGGATGGACGCTCTCGACGCCGTCATCGATCTCGATACGTACCCGGTTCACCGTCTCGAAAGCACGACCCGAGGCGACCTCGTCGCCGAGACGCGATCGCAGATGGATGCGGTTGGTTGTTGTCGCCTGAGCGACTTCGTGCGGCCGGAAGCCATTGCCACCATGTTGACGGAAGCCACGGAACTGCACGACCAGACCTACTGGGCCGAGAAGACGCACAACCCATATGCGTCTCCGGCGGACCCTGAGCTTCCAGATGATCACCCTCGCAACATCATGCAGGAACGCATGAGTGGGTTCATCAACAGCGACCTCCTCCCTGAGCAGTCGCTCCTGAACCGGATCTACAACAACAACGTGATGACCCATTTCGTGTGGGACTGCCTCGGCACCGACCGGCCGATCTATCAGTGGGCCGATCCGCTCGGGCGAAACCCCTATGGGGTCATGGAGACCGATCACTACTTCCCTTGGCACTTCGATGGCAACGAGTTCACGGTCAGCATCCTCGTGCAAAAGGCGGAGGAAGGCGGCGTGTTCGAGTACGTGCCGGACATCCGCGAGCCCAGTCACGAGAACTTTGAACGGGTCCGCGACGTCATGCTCGGCAGCCGCGAAGGAGTCCAGGAGCTGGATCTGATTCCGGGCGATCTCCAGCTCTTCAAGGGACGATTCTCCTTGCACCGGGTCACCCGAATTGTGGGCCCGACCACTCGTTACGTCGCACTGCCCACCTATGTGTACGATCCGTGGCGGATGAACCGGCCCCACCACGCGACCCAGTACTACGGCCGTGCCACCGACGCCCATGTTGCACGCGAGACCGCACTGGTGGACGGGTTGGTCGATTAGTGCCAAGTCTGTCGACCGCGGTCATCGGCCTCGGGAACATCGGCGGTGGTGTTGCCCGCAACCTTGCCCGCGCGGGGTTTCACGTCAATGCCGCCGATCTCGACCCGGCCAAGGTGGATCGAGTGGTCGACGTTGGAGGCCACGTGGCCGACTCGGCGCAACGCGCGGTCGTCGACGCCGATGTCGTATTCACCTCGCTCCCCGGTCCGAAACACCTCACGGCGATTGCCGAACAGATCCTGCCGTCCATGAAGTCCGACGCGATCTGGGTCGAGTTGTCCACCAACGACCTCAAGACCGCCCGTCAGCTGGGCGAGCAGTGCGCGAGCCACAACGTCCGCTTCGTTGATGCGCCGGTCTCCGGCGGCCCAGAGGGCGCAGAAGCCGGCACGTTGTCGATCTTCGTCGGTGGAAACGATGACGACGTAGCCGCCGTCATGCCGTTGCTCGAAACCGTGGGCGGCAAGGTCGACCATCTCGGCCCCGGAGGAACCGGTGTCGTCGCGAAGATCGCCCAGGTCACGCTCTGTTACACCCAGACCGTCACGCTCATCGAGTCCCTGATTCTGGGGGTCAAAGGTGGGATCGAACCTGCGAAGATGCTCGACTTGATCCAGAATTCGGCCGGCTCCAGCTATTGCGCCACGGCCTACGGTCCCGAGATCATCGCCGGAACCTACGATGCCAGCTTTCCCATCAGCCACGCCGCAAAGGACATGCGTCTCGCCATGGACTTGGCCCGCACCGTAGACGCCGACCTACCGTTCATGGCAGAGGTGGCGGAGCTGTATCAGCGCACGGAGACCGAGTACGGGCCGGGCGCTGCGCACCTGCTCGCAGCACAAATGATCGAACGAACCAACCACACCCTTCTCCACGAAAAGGATGCAACGCATGACT
>SHLQ01000159.1 GCA_004282895.1 Acidimicrobiales bacterium | reverse complement strand
GAGGCGGATCCCACGTCGGAGGCGGATCCCACGTCGGAGGCGGATCCCACGTCGGTGGAGGCGGCGACGTCGGCTGATTCAGGTCGTCGTCAGTAGCCCCAACAACTCTCGCATCAGCTTGGCGCCCACCATGGCGGTGAGGCCATGCACGTCGCGCTCGGGGTTCACTTCCACCACATCCGCTCCCAGTACGCGGGCACCACTCGCGCCGATCTGATGTAGGGCATCGACGATTTCCCGAACCGTCATGCCACCGGGCTCGAAGTGTGACACGCCCGGAGCGAATGCCGGGTCGAGTGCATCGACGTCGATCGAGACATACACATCTCCGTCCACGTCCGGCACAAGGCCGTCCCATTCCCGGTAGTGCAGCACTTCCACACCAAATCGCTCGGCCTGTTCCTGTTGGTGGGCGGTCATGGTGCGGATGCCGATCTGAATAAGCCGGTCGGCGAGTCCGGCCTCCATGATCCGCGCGAACGGGCAGGCGTGTGAGTACCGGTCACCGTCGAGCTCGTCGTAGAGGTCCGGGTGGGCGTCGAAGTGCACGATGGTGAGGCGACTGGTTGTAGCCGAAACCGCTTGCACGACCGGCCAGGTCACCAGATGATCGCCGCCGAGCGAGAGAATTCGAGAGCCGTCCGCCATCGCGACGACGGACGCGTTCCTGATGTGTTCCACCGCGAGCTCGACATCGTCGGTCAGTTCGAGATTCCCCAGATCCGTCCAGGTTCCCTTCGACGGATCAACCTCGACACCGAGCTCCGTCGTGTAGTTGGCCGATCCGCAGGTGAACGCCTCGCGTATCGCGTCAGGTGCGAGCGCTGGTCCGCGGAGAAAGGACGAGTGGGCGTCGTAGGGAATGCCCTGCAACCGGACCGTCAATGGCTGAGCCTCACCGCTTCAGCTGGCTCACATCGCGCACCGCCCCGCGGTCAGCCGATGTTGTCATGGCGGCGAAGGCCTGAAGCGCTTGGGAAACCTGACGATCACGGTCGACCGGGGTGTAGGCATCGTTGCCCCGCGCTTCTTGGGCAGCCCGACGTGCGGCGATTGTCTCATCATCGACTTTGAGGTTGATCGACCGATTGGGAATGTCGAATTCAATGATGTCGCCGTCTTCGACGAGGGCGATCAGGCCACCCTCGGCCGACTCCGGCGACACATGTCCGACCGACAGCCCCGACGTTCCACCCGAGAAGCGCCCGTCGGTAATCAGCGCGCACTCTTTGCCGAGGCCGCGGCTCTTGATGTAGGTGGTCGGGTACAACATCTCCTGCATGCCCGGGCCACCCTTTGGGCCTTCGTAGCGGACAACCACGACGTCGCCGCTCTCGACCTCTTCCAGTACGCCCTCCATGGCCGCCTCTTGCGATTCGTACACACGCGCAGGCCCGGAGAACTGCCAGATCGACTCGTCCACGCCTGCGGTCTTGACGATGCACCCTCGTTCCGCGAGATTCCCGAAGAGAACAGCCAGGCCACCTTCAGTTGAATAGGCGTGTTCGACGGATCGGATGCAACCGTTCTCCCGGTCGACGTCGAGCGAGTCCCAGCGGGTCGATTGGCTGAACGCGACCTGCGTCGGGATGCCGGCCGGGCCCGCCCGGAAGAAGGTCTTGACGTCCTCCGATGGGTCGAGCCCGATGTCCCACTGCGCAAGGGCATCATCCCAATTGTCGGCGTGGATCAGCGGCGTGGCGGTGTCGATGATTCCGCCGCGGGCGAGCTCGCCCATGATCGCCGGAATTCCACCGGCCCGGTGCACGTCCTCGACGTGGTATTCCTGCACAGACGGCGCGACCTTGCACAAGTTCGGCACCCGGCGACTGAGGGCGTCGATGTCGGCCATCGTGAAGTCGACCTCACCCTCCTGAGCGGCCGCGAGCAGGTGCAGGATCGTGTTGGTGGATCCGCCCATGGCAATGTCGAGCGTCATCGCGTTCGTGAATGCACGCTTCGAACCAACGCTTCGGGGCAGCACCGAATCGTCGCCCTTCTCGTAGTACCGCTTGGCAATGTCGACGACCATTCGACCGGCCTCAAGGAAGAGCCGCTCGCGGTCGGAGTGGGTTGCAAGGGTCGTGCCGTTGCCGGGCAGCGCCAGGCCGAGGGCTTCGGTGAGGCAGTTCATCGAGTTGGCGGTGAACATGCCTGAGCACGAGCCACAGGTGGGGCACGCCGACCGCTCGATGGCGGCAACGTCCTCGTCGCTCACGCTGGAATCGCCCGCCTTCATCATGGCGTCGATGAGATCGACCTTGACCTCTTCGCCTGCCAGGCGGGTTTTACCCGCCTCCATGGGACCACCCGAGACAAACACCGTCGGGATGTTCAGCCGCATCGTTGCCATGAGCATGCCGGGCGTGATCTTGTCGCAGTTGCTGATGCAGACCAGGGCGTCGGCTTTATGGCCGTTCACCATGTATTCGACCGAATCGGCGATGAGGTCGCGGCTCGGGAGGCTGTAGAGCATGCCGGAGTGACCCATCGCGATGCCGTCGTCGACGGCGATCGTGTTGAACTCCTTCGCCACTCCGCCGGCGGCTTCGATCTCGCCCCCGACGAGTTGGCCCATGTCCTTCAGGTGCACGTGGCCTGGGACGAACTGGGTGAACGAGTTGGCCACGGCGATGATCGGCTTGTTACCGAAGTCTTCGTCGGTCATTCCGGTTGCCCGCCAGAGCGCACGGGCGCCGGCCATGTTCCGGCCGTGAGTGGATTCGTGAGAGCGATACGTCGGCATGTCCTCGATTCTAGGAGCCGAGTACTGTTCGTTCACCATGAGGAAGTTTCTGATCGATACCGACACCGCCAGCGACGACGCCGTAGCCATGTGTATGGCGCTGCGACATCCCGACATCGAGGTGGTTGCGTTCACCGTCGTGGCCGGCAATGTGCCGCTCGACCAGGCGGTGCAGAACGCGTTGTACACCGTCGAGCTCTGTGGTGAGACCACACCCGTCTACGTCGGCGCGGACCGGCCGATGCTGCGCGACCTCACCACAGCGATGGAGGTCCACGGCGACGATGGCATGGGCGACCAGGGCCTTGATCTGCAGGGTCGGACACCCGCCGAGGGATGGGCACCGCAGGTGATCATCGACACCATTCGGGCGCACCCGGGCGAGATCACACTCGTGCCGATCGGTCCGTTGACGAACGTCGCCATCGCCTCGCTGATGGCGCCCGATATCGCGGAGAAGGTCGAACGGGTGGTGATCATGGGCGGCACCGGCGAGCACGGTCCGGGCAATGTCTCACCCAGCGCCGAGTTCAACTTCTTCGTCGACCCCGAGGCGGTGCGGGTTGTGCTGCGCTCAGGAATGCCGCTCGAGCTCGTCGGCTGGGATGTCTCCACCTCCTCGGCTGTCGTTACCGCGGAACGACGGGCCGAGATCCTCGCGCTCGACACCGACATCGCGAAGTTTTCCATTGCGATTCAGGCGACCCTGGGGAGCTTCGCCTGGGATGAAACGCGGTTGGCCGGGCCGGACTTCCCGGACCCGATTGCCATGGCGCACGCCATCGATCCCTCGCCAGCCACGTCGGAATTCCTCGGTGTCGACATCGCCATCGGACCGGACCCCATGCGCGGCACCATGATCGTCGATCACTTCGGTTTCGGTCAGATCGCCAAGAACGCGACCATCGTCGGCCACTACCCCGAGGATGCGTTCTTCGACATGCTCCTCGACCTGCTCAGCACCTAACGACACGATCTGTGGAGCGTGTGGTGCGATATACGCACCCAGCGCTCCACAGAACGATGGGGTTAGTCGGTTTCGTCACCGTTGATTCGGGCCACGAGCTCGGGCGTGAGTGCGTCGACCACATCGATGGCCTTGAAGTTCTCGACGACCTGACTGGCGCGGCTGGCGCCCGTGATCACGGTCGACACGTTCGGGTTCGCCGCACACCAGGCGAGGGCGAGCTGCGCAGGAGTGCAGTCGAGTTCACCGGCCACCTCCACGACGCGACGGATGATTGCCGTGGCTTCCTCTTCCTCGGCCCGATCCTTCAGATAGCCGTGGCCCTTCAGATTCGCCCGACTGTCTTCGGGGATGCCGTCGAGGTACTTGCCGGTGAGCAGACCACCGGCCAGTGGGCTCCACGTGGTTGTTCCAAGACCGATGTCTTCGTACAGGCGTTTGAATTCCGTCTCGACCTTGGTCCGGTTGAGCATGTTGTACTCGGGCTGCTCGACCACGGGTTTGTGCAGATGGTGGCGCTCGGCGATCTCCCACGCGGCACGGATCTCATCCGCGCTCCACTCCGACGTGCCCCAGTAGAGGGCGTAGCCGCGGGCGATCATGTCGTGCATGGCGAACACGGTCTCTTCGATCGGAGTCTCCGGATCGGCACGGTGGCAGTAGACCAGGTCGACGAAGTCGAGTTGCAGGCGTTCCAGCGAACGTTCGATGCCGTTCATGAGGTACTTGCGGTTGAGCGTGAAGTGGTTGTTCACGTCGTCGGAGATTCCCCAGAAGAACTTCGTACTGATGACGTAGTTCTCCCGCGGCCAGTCGAACTCCTTGAGCGCCTGGCCCATGAGCGTTTCGGACTCGCCGCGGGCGTAGACCTCCGCGTTGTCGTAGAAGTTGCAGCCAGCCTCATGGGCGGCCGACATGGATTCGGTGACGGCGTCGAGGCCCTGCTGGCCGCCGAACGTCACCCAGGAGCCATACGAGAGCGTGCTCACCTTCAGCCCACTTCGTCCCAACCTTCGATACGTCATGTCTGTCATAACCGCACGCTATCGCCAGCTCACTCCTTCAGGATGACGCGGCTCTGGTCCGGATCACACCGGAACACTTCGCTGGTATCAACGTCTCGCTCGAGGAACTCCGCCAGCTGTCCCTTGCCGGTGACGAATGATCGCAACTCCCCATCGGGGTTGCGCCCGTACACGATGCCAATGAGCTGACCGGACGTGTCATACACGCCACTGCCGCTGTCGCCGAGTGCAACGTTCACGTCGAGCTCATAGCCAATGCGGGAGATTCGTCTTGGACCCCCTACTTCCTCGATTCGAACGTCGATTGCCCGTGAGATACGGGAGCGAGACGCACCCGTTGATGCCGCCGCAACGACGACCTCGTCGCCGGATCGGGCGATGGCGAACTCGATCGGCGAAGCCGATGCCGATTCGATTTCAAGCAACGCGAGGTCAGCGGCGAGGTCGAGAGCCACGATTGTCGCCGGCTCGGGCTCCCCGTTGGGAAGACGCACGGTGATACTGCCCGACCGAAAGACTGGGTGGGCAGCGGTGAGGATCGTCCCGTCTCGGACCACGACGCCGGTGCCGTTCGTGCGCGAGCCGTCGCCGCATGCGGTGGTCTCGAACGTAGCCATCCGTTCCGCCGCAACAGTCTCGGGCGAACTCGCCGCGAAATACGCGAGACCGATGATCGCCGCGCAGAGAATCGCCAGCGACCGCGCCGCGCTCATCTCGTGGCGATGAACGTCATCGCTTGCTGGTACCGCTTCATCACGCTGTAGGTGACACCTGCCAGCTCCCAATCTGTGATCACGAGATTGGACCCCGCAGGAGCGACCGGCGTGTCCAGTGGTAGGCGTTCGATGACCGCCAGCGCCTTTTGGCGAACCTTGCTCGAGCGCATCAGTACAAGGTTGCTGGGCGTTTGGACCAACACCCGGTAGTTCGTCGTCGCCATTGCGGCAACCGCGGCAGCGCCCAGTGCCAAGCCGACTCGACCGCTCCATTGGTCGACACCAACGACAATCGAGACGATGAGCATGAGCCCCGCCGCAACAAGCGCATAGGGCAACAGGAGTCGATGCCTCGACCACATGTGCACGAGCTGTTCGATCTTTTCGTCGTCGCCCAGCAACGCCCGGACCGACTCGTACAACACTCGCTCACGCATTACGTGTTTCCACCCATCGCGGGGCGACGTCCGAAGACGCCACCCCGCACAGGAGGAGGGACCCGGATCAGACCTCGGTCTGCTGGTTCAGGTATGACTTCTCTGCAAGACCGTGCCACTCGGACACCGCGCCGCGGAACTCGCGCCACGGACCGAGAATGTCGGCGAACTGCCCGTTGTCGGCGGCGAAGCCGTCGAGCACATTCTCCGTCTCGGTCTTGAAGGCACCCATGATGTCCGCATTGAACTCGCGGATCTCGGCGAACCCCTTGATCGTCTGAAGATCGAGTGGGTTCAACGTGTCGTAGGTGGCCATCATGTTGTTGTTGGCCAGTGCGGCTGCTGCCTCGATGGCTGCCTGGTACTGCTCCGGAAGCTCGTTCCACGCGGACAGCGGGAACTGCACCTCAAGCGCCGTGCCCGGCTCCCACCAACCTGGGTGGTAGTAGAACAGGTCGCCCTCGATCTGGTCGAGACCAAGGATGAGGTCGTCGGTCGGCCCCACGAATTCCGCAGCGTCTACAACACCGGTCTGGATTGACTGCAAGATCTCACCGCCCGGGATGGAGACCTGCTCGCCACCGAGATTGGTGAGAACCTGGCCAGCCATACCTGGGATGCGCATCTTGAGACCGTTGAGGTCACCGACGGTCTCGATCTCCTTGGAGAACCAACCACCCATCT
The DNA here is from genome assembly GCA_004282895.1 of Acidimicrobiales bacterium. Taxonomy (GTDB): domain Bacteria; phylum Actinomycetota; class Acidimicrobiia; order Acidimicrobiales; family SHLQ01; genus SHLQ01. The sequence goes on along the minus strand of SHLQ01000159.1, from coordinate 900 downwards.
GACAACCGGTGCCACCAGCGGGAAAGCTGATCGTCCCGTGCTCGGAGGCGTAGAACTCATTCAGGATGTCGATGCCGCGTGGGTTGCCGTTGTACCCCTGGTACAGCCACGCGTTCTGCTGCCGCTGCGTCAGGCCGAACGGCACGGCGGTACCGAACTGCTGCACCGGGCTGAGGCCCGTGTAGTAGTACGACGCGGTGTGGCCAGACTGGGCACCGCCATCGCGCACGGCAGGGAGCACCTCGAGGCCGCCCACGATCTCGCCCGCGGGACGAGCCGTGATCTGGAACTTGCCGCCGGTCAGGCGACTGACCTGCTCGGTGAAGTAGGTGGCCCCACCAAAGATTGTGACAAGCGCAGTCGGCCAGCTGGTGGCCATGTCCCACACGATCTCAGGGGCGTCCTGAGACGCCTCGATGATGTCGTTCTCCTCATCGGTGCTTCCGGCGTCATCGTCACCACCCGCGTCAGCGGTGGCGTCGTCGTCGCTGCTGCAGGCGGCCAGAATACTGGCACTTGCCGCAAACCCGGCGACACCGAGTCCTGCTTTGCCGAGGAATTTGCGTCGGTCGAGTTCGGCCGTGCCTTCCTCTGTTGCTTGTTCACTTTCCATCTGTTCCTCCTGTTGTGATGGTTGATGTGATCTATATGTCGATGTCGCTGAATAGCCGTATCGACGCGAACGTGATTTCGTCCCAAATTCCCAGTATGACCAGTGCGATCCCCTGAATGACCATAAACGGGATCGCTCCCTTGTGGATGTCAGCCGTCTTCACTTCCGGTGGCGCGACCGATTGCAGGTAGAAGAGCGAGAAGCCGACCGGAGGTGAAATGAACGCCATGTTCAGGTTCACCGCCATGAGCATTGCAAACCAGATGATCTCGGCGTCCGTGAACGCC
>SHLQ01000026.1 GCA_004282895.1 Acidimicrobiales bacterium | reverse complement strand
CGGGTCCCACCATCACTGCACGATGCAAACCGACGGGTCGTTGCTCATCCGCCGAGGAGACCCGAAGGGAGGTGCGGCATGAGCTTCGGCGAAACCACAACCAACGAGCTGCACTATCAGGTCATGTGGAACCGGCTCATCTCCGTCGTGGAGGAGCAGGCGCTGACGCTTGTTCGGACCGCGTTCAGCACGTCGGTGCGCGAGGCCGGCGATCTCTCCGCAGGAGTGTTCGACGTCCAGGGCCGAATGGTTGCCCAAGCCGTGACCGGGACCCCAGGGCACGTCAACACGATGGCGGCGGCCGTCACCCACTTCATCAACGACATCGGCCCCGAGCGCATCTATCCCGGCGATGTCTACATCACCAACGACCCCTGGAAAGGCACCGGCCACCTCCACGACATAACAGTCACCACGCCGGTGTTTGTGGGGGAAAACCTGATCGCCTTCTTTGCTTCGACTGCGCATGTGGTTGATATCGGTGGGCGGGGGTACGGGCCCGACGCTCGGGAGGTGTACGAGGAGGGCATTCGGATTCCGATCATGAAGTGGGTCGAGCGGGGTGTCCTCAACGAGGACCTCGTCAACATCGTGAAGAACAACGTGCGCGAGGAAGACCAGGTTGTCGGCGACATTCACGGCTTGGCCGCGTCGAACGAAACCGGACGGCGTCGGTTGTTGGCGATGCTCGACGAATTCAAGATGGCCGATCTTCGCGACCTCGCGGAGTTCATCTTCGATCGCACCCGCACCGCGACCATGGCGGCCCTGGAGCATGTGCCGAAGGGTGACTACGAGAACACGATGCAGGTCGATGGCTACAACGACACCATCACCCTCGCCGTCAACGTGACCGTTTCTGACGACGGCATGCACGCCGACTTCACCGGCACCTCTTCGCTTAGTCCCTTCGGGGTGAATGTGCCGCTGCGTTATGCAGAGGCCTACTTCACCTACGGGATGCTCGTGGCGCTCGCACCCGAGCTGCCCAACAACTACGCGTCGCTGCTTCCGTTCACGGTGAGCGCTCCACCCGGAGTTATTCTCAACGCCCAGGATCCGGATCCGGTGGCGGTTCGTCACGTGTTCGGCCATTTCGTCACCGACCTCTGCCTCGGAGCCGTCGCCCAGGCACTGCCCGAGGTCATCCCGGCCGAAGGTGCCGGTGCGCTTTGGAACTTCCAGGCGTCGGCGCGGTCCGCTGACCCCGAGACGCTCCTGCCTCCCATCGAGATGCTCATGTTCAACAGCGGCGGCACCGGTGCTCGTCCCACCCTCGACGGGCTCACGGCCACGGCGTTTCCCTCGGGTGTGCGGACCATGTCGGCCGAGGCGACCGAGCAGGTTGGCCCGATCATCATCTGGCGCAAGGAGATCCGAGAGAACAGTGGCGGCGAAGGCAAACAGCGTGGTGGCTTGGGCCAGGTGATCGAGATCGGCCCGACCGACGGTTACCTGTTTGAGTTCGGAGCCATGTTTGACCGGGTCGAGAACCCTGCCCGGGGTCGCCAAGGAGGCGGCGACGGCGCGCCCGGAGCCGTGTACCTCGATGATGGCTCGCCCTTCAGCCCCAAGGGGAAGCAGACCGTGTCGGCCGATCGGCGATTGATCCTCGAGCTACCCGGTGGCGGTGGCTTTGGTGACCCGGCAGACCGGGACCCCGACGCCGTGGCCAACGATGAAGTGCAGGGGTACATCTCATGAACGCGGCGGCTGATTCCTACGACGTCGTGTGCGTGGGTGGAGCTCTCGTCGGTAGCGCGGCCGCCTACTTTCTCTCCGAGAATCCCGACTTCGACGGCACCATCGCCGTTATCGAACCGGATTCGACCTACGAGTTCGCGCAGACGTCGCGAGCGCAGAACAGCATTCGGGAGCAGTTCTCCCAACCGGTCAACATCCGCATCAGCCAGTTCGGCATGGAGTTCATCGACCGGTTCGAGGAAGTGGTACAGGTCCACGGACATGCACCCGAGATCAACTTTCGAGGTACGGGGTACTTGTTTCTTGCAGCTGATGAGCACGACCTGGCGAACCTCGAGAGCCAGATGGAGGTGCAGCACCAGGAGGGCGCCCACACCCGGCTGCTCACACCGGGACAGGTGAAGGACGAGTTCCCTTACATGGACGTCGAGTCGATCGCCGGCGCTCGCATGGGCAGCATGCGCGAGGGAAGCTTCGATGGTTGGGCATTGCTCCAAGGATTTCGACAACGCGCGGTCCACAACGGCGTCACGTACATCACGGATCGGGTAGTCGAGGTGAAACGGGAGGGCAGCCTCGTCACCTCGGTAATGCTCGAATCGGGGCGCTCGTTGCCGTGTGGGCATGTCGTCAACGCCGCCGGCCCGCGAGCCCGGGTGATCGCCCACATGGTTGGCCTGACCGTGCCGGTCGAACCTCGCGCCCGCACCAGCTTCATGTTCGACTGCCGGACGCCGATCGACCACAACGTTCCGTTGACAGTCACTCCCGAGGGCGTGCACTTCCGGCGGGAACAGCATCACTACATGACCGGTGGCATTCCGGATGTCGACGTCGCCATCGACTACGACGATTGGAACATTCGCCCCGACGAGTTCGAGGAACAGATCTGGCCCACAGTGGCGAAGTACGTTCCCCAGTTCGATCAGATCCTGAAGGTCACGTCCTGGGGTGGGCAGTACGCATACAACACGCTCGATCACAATCTGATCATTGGGCCCGCGCCGGACCTGTCCAACTTCTATTTCGGAAACGGGTTCAGCGGCCACGGCATGCAGCAGTCGCCAGCGGTTGGCCGGGGACTCAGCGAATTGATCACCTACGGCGAGTACCGCACGCTCGACATGACGCCGCTCGGCTACGAACGTGTTCTCACGAACACGCCGTTCCTCGAGAACGTGGTCATCTGAGTGGTGTGATCGATCGGGTTCCAGTCAACGGACAGTGACCTCTAGGGTGTGCGCATGAGAACCGGGGGAGAGCTGCTCGTCGCGTGCCTCGAAGCACAGGGAGTCACGACTTCGTTTGGGGTGCCGGGCGAAAGTTATCTGGCAGTGCTCGACGGGCTGCATGACTCGGACATCGGTTTTGTCATCTGCCGCCAGGAGGGTGGCGTCGCGTACGCCGCATCGGCGTGGGGCAAGTTGACCGGAGAGCCCGGGATTGCCTTTGTTACCCGGGGGCCCGGGGCGACGAATGCTGCGGTCGGGTTGCATACCGCGATGCAAGACTCCTCGCCGATGATCCTGTTTGTCGGTCAAGCCAGCACGGAACACCTCGGCCGGGAGGCCTTTCAGGAAGTTGACTACCGCGCCTTCTTTGGCCCCCTCGTGAAGTGGGCCACCCAGATCGAACACGTGGACCGCGTGCCCGAGGTGATGAGCCGCGCGTTCGCAGTCGCGCAGTCTGGCCGGCCAGGTCCGGTCGTCGTCGCGTTGCCCGAGGACGTACTCTCCGCAACGAGCGACGCAGAACCGGGTCGCAAGATTCGCGTGCCGGTCGCCGCGCCCACCACGGCCGATGTGGATGAGGTCGTGTCGTTGCTCGATGGCGCCGAACGACCGCTGGTATTGGTCGGCGGCGGCGGATGGAACGACGATGGTCGTCGTGCACTCCAGGCGATGGCCGAAGCCAATTCGCTGCCGGTTGCACCCGTCTTCCGATATCACGACCTCCTCGACAACAACTCCCCGAGTTTCGTGGGCGAGGCGGGTGTCGGGATGCAGCCGCACATGAAGCAGCTGATCCGAGATGCGGATGTGATTCTTGCGATTGGGATCCGGTTCGGCGAGATGACCACGGCGGCCTACACACTCTTTGACATACCGGACCCTGCCCAGACGATCATCCATGTCCATCCGTCCGACGCGGAGATCGGCAAGCTGATTCAGGCGGCGACGCCGATTCAGGCTTCGCCGAACGCATTCTGTGCCGCTCTGGCCGACAGGCAACTCCACCGGTCGGATGCCCGGAACAGCTGGCGCGCAGCCGGTCGCACGGCCTGGGAGTCGGCCGTCATTGCACCGACTCAACCCGGCGACCTCGACATGGCCGAGATCATGCAGTGGTTGCAGCAACGGCTGCCCGAAGACGTCATCATCACCTCGGGTGCCGGCAACTTCTCCATCTGGAACAACAAACACTTCGCCTATGGCCCGAACATGCGTCTGCTGGCGCCCCAGAGCGGGTCGATGGGCTACGGCCTTCCGGCGGCGATTGCGGCCAAGGTCGCGGAACCCAATCGTATGGTCGTGTGCTTCGCCGGTGACGGCGATATCCAGATGAACATCCAGGAGCTCGGCACCGCCATGCAGGCGGGAGCGCAGCCGATCGTGCTCGTGCTGAACAACGGCACATACGGCACGATTCGTCTTCATCAGGAACGAGATTTCCCAACGCGGGTCAGCGGCACGGAGATCAATAACCCCGACTACGTGAAGATCGGTGCGGCCTACGGGTTCCATGCCGAGAAGGTCGAGCGCACGGCCGAGTTTGCGGCAGCTTTCGAAAGAGCTGCCGCGTCGGACTCCGGTGCGTTGCTCGAGCTGATGGTGCCACCGGAGATGCTCAGCCCGACAATGTCGATCGAGCGGTTGAGAGGTCAAGAGTGAACATCCCTCTGCTGGACGGGATGCGGGTGATTGAAGGGTCGGCTTTCGTCGCCGCGCCGAGCGGCGGCATGACCCTCGCCCAGCTCGGGGCCGAGGTGATTCGCTTCGACAACATCGGCGGCGGCATCGACTACAAACGATGGCCGCTGACAGAGGCCGGCGAGTCCCTGTATTGGACCGGTCTCAACAAGAACAAGCGGTCCATCGCCGTCAATCTCCGTGAGCCACAAGCCCAGGAGCTGTTGACGGAACTCATCGCCGATGCGGGCAACTTCCTCACGAACTTCCCGGCACGAGGATGGATGTCGTGGGAGACCCTGCAGTCACGACGTGCCGATCTCAACATGGTGGCGATCACCGGTAACCGGGACGGAACAACCGCAATCGATTACACCGTGAACGCCGCCATAGGCTTCCCGTTTGTCACTGGTCCGGTCGACGCCCAAGGGCCAGTCAACAATGTGCTCGCCGCCTGGGATTTGATCTGTGGTCAGACCGCAGCGCTCGCCATGCTGGCGGCCGACCGGCACCGCCTCCGCGCCGGGGTGGGTTCCAACATGAGCATCGCTCTGTTCGACGTCGCACTCGCCGCCACCGCAGCACTTGGCCATATCGCCGAGGCGGAGGTGCTCGGCACGGAGCGCCAGCGGTTCGGCAACGACTTGTACGGCGCGTACGGCACGACCTTTACGACCAGCGATGACGTCTGGATCTATGCCGCCGGGATCAGCCCGAGGCAGTGGCGCTCACTGCTCGAAGCCACCGATGCCGCCGAGGCGGTCGAAGCCATCGAGTCCCAGCTCGGACTCGACTTCGCGGACGAGGGTGACCGGTTTGGCGCGCGCGAGGACGTGACCACCGCCATCCAACGATGGGTGGGTGCGCATACGATCACCGAGGTTGGTGCTCGCTTCGACGAGCTCGGCGTCTGCTGGGGTCGCTACCAGTCCTTCCTCGAGCTGGTAAACACCGATCCCCGTTGTTCGCTCCACAGCGAGTTGTTCCGTGCGGTCCACCAACCCGATGTGGGGACGTACATCACACCGGGGTCGCCGATCGCTCTCGGCGGCCTGATTCCGGTCGAACCTGCGCCCGCGCCGCGACTTGGCGCCGACACCGAACCGCTGCTGGCCGAGCTCGGCCTGACAGCAGCAGAAATCGGTGACTTGGTCGATCGCGGGATCGTCCTTGTCGCTACGCCCCGCTGAGTCGCATCTCGGATTTCCCCGATTTCGCCCAAAGACTTGCATAGGTCGTTTGGCCCTTTCTCGCGACTTAAAGGCATTCACGGGCGCCCTTGACGTGGCATGTACACCATCTTCTGCACGACAACATCACCCGTGGGCCCGACGGCCGTCACGGCACCCGCGTCGCTGCCGATGGGAACAACGTGAGATCCCGAGTTGGAAGAGCCATCCTTGCGTTCCTGCTGCTGTCGCAGCTGGCGACGATCATCGGCCTCGTGACCATCAGCCGCCACGAAGCAAACCAACTGGTTGACGAGCGCTCGGTCGCGGTCCTGCACGAGAACATCGCCGATGCACGGCATCGTCTCGACAATCACCTGATTCCCGCGGAGGCGCTGCTCGGATTCACCGAGAACGTCCTAAGTGACGGCGCAATCGAACCCCAGCTGCTCGAAGGCGCGTTTCGAGAGATCCTGGTTGAGTCGCCACAAGTCGCAGGGTCGTTTGTCGGAGACGAGTTAGGCAACTTCTTCTATGTGAGTCGTACCGAAGAGGGCATTCGTGTCAAAGAAATCGACACCGCCGGCGATCGAAGTGTCAACGTCGCGACGTATGACCAGCAAGGGATGCTGATCCGCGCGGAGACCCTCGAGGACGACACCTACGATCCCCGAGCGCGACCGTGGTACGGAGTGGCCACCGACAACGTTGGTGCGATCGGGTGGACCGATCCCTACGTGTTCTTCACCTCCCAACAGCCCGGAATCACAGCGGCGAAGGCGATTGTGCGCGACGACGAGATTCAGGGTGTTGTCGGCGTCGACGTGGAGCTCGGCGCATTGTCTGAGTTCCTCTTGGCGCTTCGCCCGGCGGAGAACGGTGAAGCGGTGATCGTCGACAGTGAGACGGGCGTGATCCTCGGCTCCAACAGGGCAGCAGCAACGGGTGAACCTTTGGACGCAGAGACACAATCAGAGATCGAGGCCGTGATTGGTGAAGTCGTCGACCGCGAACTCGGGGCTGAGGTGTTGGAGGTCGAGAACACCAACGGTGAGACCGAGCGGGTGGCGTTTCGGCAGGTCGAAGTCGGCGACCACGACTGGATCATCCTGATGATGGGAACCGAGAAGGAGGTTGTCGGCGAACTTGCCGCCTCGAAGGAGCGGGACAGGCGCCTTCAGCTGATCGCGGGAGCGATCGCTCTCGCCGTCACGGCGATTGTGGCGGCCCCAATACTGCGGCCTGTTCGTGAACTGGAGCACGAGGCCCAAATCGACGTTCTGACCGAGCTTCCCAATCGGCGCTCCATCATGGAGGCCGCAGACCGGCTCAGCTCATCGGCCAGTCCTCATGCGTTCGCCATGGTTGACGTCGACCGATTCAAACTGGTGAATGACGAATACGGACACCAGGTTGGTGATGAGGTGCTGTGTGAGATCGCTCTCCGACTGAGCGACGCGCTCGAGATGGGGGACCACATCGGCCGGATCGGCGGCGAGGAGTTTGTGGCGCTGCTCCGAGGAGACGCCGAGCAAACGTCGCGGACAGCCGAGCGGATGTTGCGCGCGGTCAGTGAATCGCCGATCCCCACATCCGACGGCGTGATTCCCGTAACCGTCAGTATCGGCTTGGCGACCGCCCCTGAGATCTCCGACGAAGTGCGACTGCTGGCTGATGCGGATTCCGCGTTGCTTGCCGCGAAGTCCGCTGGTCGAAATCGCATCATGTCCTTCGATGTGGCCAAGGAATGTCCGGTCGAATTCGAGAGTGTCACCGCCTAATTGAACGTCATGAACCGAGCCCAGACCGGTGCATGATCGCTGGCGTCGAGGCGCCCCGGGGTTCCGGCAGACTCCGGATCCATACCGACGTTGAACAGATGATCGAGTTTGAACGCTCGACCAAATCGCTCGAACGTGTCGCCGACCTCGACGGAGGTGAAGGTTGCTCCGACCGCCGCCATGCGATGCATCAACATCCGCACGTTGCGAGTCGTCGCCGTGTTGAAGTCCCCGCCGACGATCTTCATGTCCGCCTCGCTGTCACCGGTGGCGCGGGCGATGGCCTCATACTGCGCCACTTGACGGCGAAACGGCAGCGTCGATATCTCGGCGTGCACGCTCCAGGCATCGAGTGTGGTGCCGGCCAGGTTGATCGAGGCCCGGAGTCCGAACCGGAACTCGCCCATGATCAGCGCCTGGTGCGGGAGAGGTGTGACGTCGGCCCGCTCGATCGCCCAGCGCGACAGCACGGCGTTGCCGAATTCACGGCCGGTCTTGCTGTGGGGACCGCCGGATGCATACGCCCAGTCGAAGCCGAGCGCTTCGGCGATCTGGGCAGTGCCTTCGCTTCCCATCTCCTGCAGGAGCAAAACGTCGGCGTCGGCCAGACCGGGAGTGGTGGTGAGCGCCGCGATCGCCTGATCGATCCGTTCACCGAGCTCGATGTTCCAGGTGACCACGCGAAGGATTCCTGGCTGGGTTTCGCAACGTTCGCCCGGGCCGCCGAAATGCACCAGGGGAAGGGCGTCAGTCAAGGGGTTTGAGCTCGCCCACGGTGTCGACACCGGGCCGTACGAAGTCGGCGGTGGGTTCATCCGTGGCGCCGTAGCCGTTCCATGGCGCGAACCCGAGCAGTCGTTTCATCTCGTCATCGAGCTCCGCGAGGACGTCGGGCCGGGTGGCGTAGGTCATGTTCGTGAGCGCGCGGACAACGGGCGCACAGAAGAAGGTGGTCAGTCCCAACCGCGGGCCGTCGGCCGTGTTGACGCCGGACCCATGCCAGGTGCGGCCATCCCAGACGATCGCCGAGCCAGCGGTTCCCTCGGGCTGCACCTCGTCCGCTCGTGGCTCACCCGTCGGCTGCACGCCACTCAGGTGGCTGCCCGGCACCACTCGGGTGGCGCCGTTGGCCGCCGTGAAGTCCGAGATCATCCACATGAAGTTCAACACCATCGGCGGAGATATCGCGGTTGTGGACGCGGTGGGTTCGCCAAATGGCCCCTCGCCTCGGATCAGGTCGCCCTGCCGGTGGTGGGGTTGTCCGGGGAGGGCCGGCTGCGGCATCCACCATTGATCGGTGTGCAACGGCATTGCCTTGTTGCCGGGGTGGGTGATGTGGGAGTCGATGGCAGAGAGGTTGTGGTCGGCGCCAAGGACGTGGGCAGCCAAGGCGCGTGGGGTCGGATGCAGCGCCAGCTGGTGAAAGATCTGGCCTTTGTTGTGCAGCAGGTAGAGCCACTGGTTGATGTCGTCGCCTTCCGCCTCGGCCGGAAATGGATGGTCGAGCTCGGCCGCCCGCTCGGCCGTTGCCTGCGCGGTCAGGCGATCGCGCACGGCGGCGACCGTATCCGCGTCGATCACGTCCTTGGCGATGCAGTACCCCCACGCGTCGAGGTCTTCCCGCATCACGTCGAGATCGGTTGTTTCCGTCGGTAGCGACCGTTCCTCCATGTCCAGAACGTAGTGGCCGCGCGCTACGTTCAGAGAATGCCAACGGACAAAGACCTCGCTGATCAACTTGTCGACGCCGTTCGGGACTGGGTGGACCGCGACGTGATCGGCCACGCCGACGAATTCGAACACGCGGACGAGTTCCCCCAAGCCATGTACGAGCAGATGCGTGAGTTTGGCCTCTTCGGCGCGACGATTCCCGAGGAGTACGGCGGCCTCGGCCTTGATGTCACGACCTACGCCCGCATCATCGAGGAGCTCAGCCGAGGGTGGATGTCGCTGGCCGGCATCGTCAACACCCACAAGATCGGCGCCACCATGATCGGTCGCTACGGCACCGAAGAGCAGCGCCAGCGCTTCCTTCGCCGCATGTGCGACGGATCGTTCCGCGCAGCGTTCTCGCTGAGCGAGCCGGATTCCGGCAGCGACGCCGCGGCCATGCGGTGCAAGGCGGTCCGCGATGGCGACGAGTGGGTCATCAACGGGACGAAGATGTGGGTCACCAATGGCGTCCGAGCGTCACTCGTGATGCTCCTCGCCAAGACCGACACCGATCAGATCACCTGCTTCCTCGTGGAAAAGGAGCCGGGGGACACCTTCGAAGGAATTGCGGCCAGCAAACAGATCCAGAAACTCGGATACCGCGGGCTCGAGACGGTCGAGATGAGTTACGTCGACCACAAGGTGCCGCACGCGAACGTCTTGGGCGGAGACGACGGCATCGGTCATGGCTTCCGATATGCGTTGAGCGCACTCGAGCTCGGCCGCATCAACATCGCGGCCCGTGCCGTCGGGGTCGCACAGGCCGCCTTTGATGATGCTCTGGCCTACGCCCAGGAGCGTGAGACATTTGGCAAACCCATCGCCCACCATCAAGCGATCGGATTCCGGCTGGCCGAGATGGCCACCAAGGTGCATGCGGCCCGGCTGATGATGCTCGATGCCGCCCAGAAGTACGACAGTGGCCAACGGATCGATCTCGAAGCAGGTATGGCCAAGCTCTTCGCCAGTGAGGCCGCGTTCGAAGTGGCGATGGACGCGGTGCGCATCCACGGCGGCAACGGCTACACGACTGAATACCGCGTCGAGCGATATCTGCGCGACACACCCCTGATGATCATCGGCGAAGGCACGAGCGAGATCCAAAAAATGGTGATTGCCCGGAAGCTACTCGCCGCCCAGAGCTAAATTGGGGCCCGACTTGCCACCGACGGGTGGCTGAAGGACCATTAGACACCGCACGTCCCACCGTGCCGGTTAAGGGGAACACCGTGAATAATCCACTGAGCAAGCGCATGCTTGCCGTACTTCTGACGTTGGCCATGATTGCGGGGGCATGTGGCGGCGGTTCGGACGGCGATGACGCGTCGACGACTGACGATGTTGCCGACGGCACCGGCGGAGACGATGGCTCCGGCAGCGACGATGGTGGCGACGGCGGTGACGACGGTGGTTCGACCGACTCCAGTGGCACCGATTCCGGTGGCGACGCCGCAGATCCGGCCCGCTTCGGCGGAACGCTTCGCGTGGGATTCGAAGCTGACCCATCTGGGCTGAACCCCACGATCTCCGCAATGGCGCCCGGCGCGATCCTGATGTCGACGGCGATCTTCGAGACGCTCACCGTGTGGGATGAGAACGACACGTGGCAGAACAACCTGACAGAAAGCTGGACGCCGAACGCCGACTTCACCGTGTGGGAAGTCAAACTCCGTGAGGGCATCACGTTCCACGACGGCGAACCCTTCAACACTGACGCGGTTCTCCACAGCCTCAGCGCCCAGCTCACCGATCCGCTGATCGGCCTGGCGCTCCGACCCGTGTTCAACGAGTCCCTCCCGTTCGAGAAGATCGACGAGTTCTCGTTCATCATCAACACCAGCGAGCCCAACGCACAGTTGCCGACGTATTTCACGACCCAGCTCGGTTTCGTTGGCTCGACCAAGTGGATCGAGGAGGCCAAGCTCGACCCGGCCCTTCATCAGCTGCCGGTTGGTGTCGGCCCATTCAAGATCGAGAGCCGCGTGCAGGACTCGATGACCCGCGTGGTTCGGAACGACGACTGGTGGCGCGACGAGCCCATCTATCTCGACGCGATCGAGTTTTTCCCGCTTCAGCAGGAGAGCACCCGCTACGACCAGCTGCTGTCCGGCGATTTCGACATGGCGCACGCCACGGACGCCGACAACATCTTCCGCATGCGAGACGAGCCTGACTTCCTCAACATCGAAGATGATGATGGCGAGGAATTCCTCATCATGTTCAATGCTCAAAAAGCGCCGTTCGACGACATCCGAGTGCGCCAGGCGGCAACCCACCTGTTCCCTCGACAGGAATATGAGGACTTCATCCAGCGGGGCACCACCATCCCTGCCAACTCGATGTTCGCCCCCGGGTCGAAGTGGCACGCTGCCGGCCTCGATCAGCAGGTTGATTCACCTGAGTTGGCCGCTCCTCTGATCGCCGCCTACTGCGCCGACGTCCCCGAGTCGTGCACCGATGGCAAGGTCAACATCGAGTTCCAGCACAATGGTCCGAGCATCTCGCTCGACAATACGTTCACACTGATCAAGGCTTCGTGGGACGCAGGATTCAACATCACCCTGCAGGTAATCCCGCAGGATGTTCATGTGAACGAGGTCGCGTTCGGCCTGTTCGACGCCGCTACCTGGCGTTATCACGGCCAGATCGACCCTGAGGTCGAGACGTTGTTCTTCTCCTGCTCGACCATCACGGCCATTTCGATCAACTTTGCCCGCAACTGCAATGAGGAACGCGACGCGCTCATGAGCCAACAACGTGGAAGCACGGACGAGGCCGAGCGAATCGCGCTCTGGCAGGAAATCCAAGCGGATATCAACGACAGCCGCCATTACCTCTGGATCAATCACACGCGCTGGATCGTTTCCGGTTCGGAGAATGTGCGCGACGTGTGCGCCGGTACGACGCCGGATGGTCAGACGTTGCGATGTACGCACAACGGCAAGTGGTACACCCCGCAAATCTGGCTTGAGCAGTAGAGGGGCGGCCCACCCGATGATGATGGTGGCGTCGTGAAGTTCCTCCTTCAGCGACTCGCACAGATGGTCGCGGTTGTCCTTGCCGTGACGTTTCTGTGTTTTGCGGCCCTGAACTTCCTCGGCGATCCGCTGTTCAACATTCTCGGGCCAATCGCGGACGAGAATTCGGGCGAAGAGTACGCGGAGGTACGGGCCGAGGCTCGGGCGGAGTACAACCTCGACAAGCCGTTTCCTGAACGTTACGTGCGTTGGGTTGGTGGCATGGTCCAGGGCGACTTTGGTCGGAGCTTCAAGAATCAGACAGAGGTGAGCACCGAACTCTCCAATCGTCTGCCGGTCACCGTGTTTCTGATGGTGTACGCGCAGGTTCTCGCGGTCGTGATCGCGGTGCCATGGGCGGTCATCTCCGCGGCGCGCGCCTATCGGACGGTCGACAAGGTCTCGACGGTCGTATCGTTCGGCTTGTTGGGGATTCCGGTGTTTGCACTCGTGGTGCTGCTTTCGTACGGCATCCAGCTGAAATGGGATCCGCAGTGGGGCGACGACAGCCTCTTCCCCGGACGTTATGACGACGAATCGTTGATGAGCAGGCTTCGCTCGCTCGCAATCCCGGCGACCGCCCTCGCGATTCCATTGATCGCCATTTACCAGCGCCTCCTGCGAACGGATCTCATTTCCACTCTGCAGGAAGACTTCATCGCGGTTGCGAGGGCCAAGGGTATGAGCGAACGACACGTGCTCTTCCGGCATGCCCTCCGCCCATCGCTGTTCTCGATGCTGACGGTCTTCGGCATCCAGACCGGCGCGCTCATCGGCGGCTCGATCGTCGTGGAACAATTCTTCGCAATCCCGGGTGTCGGCCGGGCCCTGGTCGAGGCCATCATCCGCGACGATTTCCCATTGGTGCTCGGTGTGGTGGTTGTGGTCTCGGTGATCTTTGTCGTCGTGAACTTCCTGGTCGATCTCGCCTACACGTTCCTCGATCCGCGGGTGAAGTTCGATGGCTGAGACGACCGCACACGACATCGCCGTCGAGGCACCCGCCGAAGCCGACACCGGGCAGTCGGTTTCGTCACGCCTCGGGCTTGGCTTCTGGTTGTCCGTGGTGTGGTTGATCATCGTCGCGGGCCTCGCGCTTCTGGCTCCGTGGTTGCCAATAGCAGACCCGAACGAAACTGCGGTCGGCGGCCGGCTGGAAGGGCCCCGCTCCGGGCTCTGGTTTGGTTCCGATGCCACGGGTCGCGACGTCTTCTCGCTCACGATCTGGGGTGCCCGGATCTCCCTTCTGGTCGGGTTCATCGCCATCCTCGTCGGCTTCCTGGTCGGCGGCACCTTGGGGATACTCAGCGGCTACTTCCGCGGACGATTCGACAGCATCGTCTCGTTCATCTTCGTGACGCTCCTCTCCTTCCCCGCGCTGATCCTCGCCATCCTCATCACGACCCTGCTTGGGCGAACGGTCTTCTGGGTGGCACTGTCGCTCGGCATTCTTGCGATTGCTCCCGTCGGCCGGTTGGCCCGCGCCCAAACGCTCGTCTTCGCTGAACGCGACTTCGTGACCGCAGCGCGAGTACTCGGTGCGTCCCACCGTCGCATCATCGTCCACGAGTTGTTGCCCAACGTCGTCATTCCCATGTCTGCTCTTGCGCTTCTCGGGATGGGAATTGCCGTGGTTGCGGAAGGAACGTTGGCCTTCCTCGGCATCTCCGTGGAGGACGGGCTCAGCTGGGGCAAACAGATCTTCCTCGCCGCGAGCCGCCGAAGTGAACTTCAGGACGGACCTCATGCTGCGTTCTTCCCCATCGGCGTCGTGTTCCTGACCGTCCTCTCGCTCAACTACGCCGGCGACCGCCTGCGCGAAGTCTTCGACGCAAAGGAGCTGGTCCTGTGAGCCTGCTCGATGTCGAAGATCTGGCTGTCACGTTCAACACACCGGATGGGCCCGTCTACGCCGTGTCCAACGTGAGCTTCTCGGTAAAGAAGGGTGAGGCCCTTGGCATCGTGGGCGAGTCCGGTTCGGGCAAGTCGGTGACGGTGAAGTCGCTTATGGGCCTGTTGCCTCGAACCGCGGATATCACCGGCACGGCCGAGTTCGATGGGGTCAACCTGTTCAACCTTCCGAGCGATCGGAAGAAACACTTCTATGGCGTCGATGTGGCGATGGTGTTCCAGAACCCCATGACGTCGCTCAACCCGGTCAAACGGATCGGCTCGCAACTGACGGAGGGCATGCGCTATCACACGGGCATCTCGTCGTCCGACGCAAACGCGAGGGCCGTCGAATTGCTCGACCTGGTCCGCATTCCGGACGCATCCGATCGGTTGGCGCAATATCCCCACGAGCTCTCTGGCGGTATGCGCCAACGCGTCGTGATCGCCATGGCGTTGGCCAACGATCCGGCGTTGCTGATCGCGGACGAACCAACCACCGCGCTCGATGTGACGGTGCAGCGGGACATTCTCGACCTGCTCGACAGTCTGCGGGCCGATCTCGACATGGGCCTCGTGTTGATCACCCACGACCTCGGAGTGGTGCACGATCGCACCGACAACATCGTGGTCATGTACGGCGGTCGGGTGATGGAGCTCGCCCCCACGAACGACGTCTTCGCCGACATGGAACATCCGTACACCGAGGCGCTCTACCAGTCGATCCCGAACATGAGCCTGCCTCGTGGCACCCGGTTGAATCCGATCCCCGGCAGCCCGCCGGATCTCAGCGTCACGCCGGTTGGCTGCCCCTTTGCTCCGCGGTGCACCTACGCCATCGATCGGTGCAGCAGCGAGATTCCACCGTTGTTCGACGGCGGTGCCAGGGCCGATCACTACTACGCGTGTTTCGTTCCTCAGGGAAGCGCAGGGGAGAGCTGATGGTAGGCATCGGAACCGAGCACCTTCGCGACGCAGACGACGCGATTCTCCGGGTCGAGGACCTCGTTGTCGAGTTCTCTGTCGATGGAGGAACCCTGCGAGCAGTCGCGGGCGTCTCGTTTGACGTACAGGCGGGCGAGACGCTCAGCATTGTGGGCGAGAGCGGCTGCGGGAAGTCGACCACGGCAAAAGCCGTCATCCATCTCGAGGAACCCGCTGATGGCGTGGTCACGTTCGGCGACGCCGAATTGAGCGCGTTGACCGGCGCCGAGCTGCGCGAGGTTCGCCGCGAACTGCAGATGATCTTCCAGGATCCAATCTCCTCGCTCAACCCCCGGCGAGCGGTACGCGACATCATCCAGGAGCCCGCTCACATCTGGGAGATGGAAGAGCTCTGGGGCGACGAAGAAATCGACGAGATGATGACGGAGGTCGGTATCGACCCGCAGTATGGCGATCGCCGCCCCTACCAGTTCTCCGGCGGGCAGTGTCAGCGCATCAGCATCGCTCGTGCTTTGGTCCTGAACCCGAAGGTCCTGATCGCGGACGAGCCGGTGTCTGCTCTCGATGTGTCGGTCCAGGCGCAGATCCTCAACCTGCTCGATGACCTGAAGTCCGACTTCCAGCTGACACTCCTCTTCATCAGCCACGACTTGGCCGTGGTGCGCAACATCTCTGATCGGGTTGTGGTGATGTACCTCGGTCGCGTGGCGGAGATCGGTGATGCCGATTCGTTGTTCGACAACCCGTCGCACCCCTACACCCGGACCCTGCTGGCCGCAGTCCCCGGATCAGGGTTGGAGGCCGATGATTCGATTTCTGGTGAACTTCCGTCGCCGCTGAATCCTCCGACCGGGTGCAGATTCCACACCCGATGCCCTTATGCAACCGAGATCTGCATCAGCGAAGTGCCGGTGTTCACCCAGCAGGACCCAGACCACTGGGTCGCCTGCCACCACCCTCAATAACGGGGATTCCGGTCCGTATTTCGCCAGTTTCCCCGGCGTTCACCTTCGGATTCGTTTACCTGCTGTTCACTTTGGAGGCGCTTGGCGTTCAGGGACGACCCGTAGCGTTTTCAGTGCTAGTGGGCGAGAGGTTCGCCTTCAACATCACCCTGAGGAGGGTTTCGTGAATAGTCGATTGCGCCAGATGCTCAAGCTGCTGGCATTGTTTACCGCGCTGTCGCTGACGGCAGCGGCGTGTGGCTCGGACGCAGATACCACGACCGACGGCACTGATGATGCCTCCAGCGACATCACCGGTGACATCTTCATTTCGGGTTCGTCCACGGTGGAGCCAGTCTCCGTTCGTGTGGCGGAGTTGTTCGAAGATGTTGCGCCCGGTGTGAGCGTTGATGTCGAAGGTCCCGGCACGGGCGACGGCTTCAAGAAGTTCTGCGCAGGTGAGACCGATATCTCCGACGCATCCCGTGCGATCAAGGACTCCGAGGCCGAGGACTGTGCCGCAGCCGGTGTTGAGTACACCGAGATCAAGGTCGGTATCGATGGCATCGCGGTCATGACGAACACGGCCAGCCCGGTCGCGTGTGTGACCTTCGAGAACCTGTTCAACCTCATTGGTCCGAACGGTGAAGGTACGACGAC
The DNA here is from genome assembly GCA_004282895.1 of Acidimicrobiales bacterium. GTDB lineage: Bacteria > Actinomycetota > Acidimicrobiia > Acidimicrobiales > SHLQ01 > SHLQ01. Next base: position 8,136 of record SHLQ01000026.1, on the reverse strand, counting down.
GTGGGCGGCTGCGGACAGCAGCCTTCCGGATGCGCCGCTGGACATTTATGGTCCGGGTGCTGAGTCCGGAACCTATGACAGCTTCATCGAGATTGTGCTCGAGGATCTTGCGGAGGAAGCCGGTGTGGAGGCAACGACTCGAACCGACTACAACCCGTCCGCTGAGGACAACCTCATTCTTTCGGGCATCCAGTCTTCGGACACCAGCCTTGGCTGGGTCGGCTTTGCCTTTGCCGCCAACGCCGATGTGAAGCTTCTCGAGGTTGACGGCGGCGACGGTTGCGTCGAGGCCAACGCCGACACGATTGCGTCGAACGAGTACCCGATCGCTCGGGATCTCTTCATCTACGTGAACAACGCGAAGGCAGCCGAGAGCGAAGCTCTGACGGCATTCGTGGACTTCTACGTGAGCGACGCCGGCCTGCAGACTGCCGTCGCCGAGGTTGGCTACGTGCCCTTGGCCGAGGCTGCCAGGGACGAAGTCCGCTCCGCCTGGAACGGCTAGAGCACACACCGAGACCCGGGACCATTCGCATTTCCCCTCCCGCGTATGGTCCCGGGTTCGCAATCCTCAGATTTTCCCTGATCCGACGACCCCGGTAGGTTGCCCGAGTGGCTGACATCAGCATCCCGAAACCGACAACCGGTCTTCTGACAACCGATGCGCTTGCCGGCCCTCGCAGCCGGGCTCGCAAAGAGGGGGCGGTGAAATGGATCCTCTTCTCGGCCGCGCTGGTGTCGATCGCGATATCGGTGCTGATTGTCCTGAGCCTCATCAACGAAGCCCGAGTGTTCATCCTCGAGGTTGACTGGGCGAACACCTGGGGACAGCAGGGCTGGTTCCCCCGCCAGGGCCTCTACGACATGCCGACGCTGCTCGTGTCGAGCCTCATCGTCACCGTCGTTGCGATGTTTGTCGCCGGTCCCTTGGGCCTCGGCGCGGCTGTCTACCTCAGCGAGTACGCCAGTCGGCGCACTCGCTCGCTACTGAAACCCATCCTCGAGATCCTCGCCGGTGTGCCATCGGTGGTCCTCGGCTTCTTTGCGCTGTTCTTCATCAGCCCGCAGGTGATCGAACGTATCGGCCGCAACGGGTGGCTGGTCGTAGGCGCCATAATGATCATCGTCTACGTCGGGATGGTCTTCCGGTGGGCTCGTCAGGCGATGGTGGCCGAGCCGGGAACAACGCTTCGGACCCAACTCATTCGGATCCTGACGTTGACCACACTGGTGGCGCTGGGTCTCATTCTGATCTGGTGGATCAACGATGTCGCCGGCTCGTCCGATCCGGCCTCAGCCGACTTCTTCACGGTGAAACGAAGCGGCCAGCTCGCCGCGGCTGCTGTTGGTGTCGGCATCCTGACCATTCCGCTCGTCGCCTCGGTAAGCGAGGACGCACTGGCCGCCGTGCCGGAGGAGCTGCGAGCGGCATCGGCTGGCCTTGGGGCTCGAAAGATGACCACAACCGTGCAGGTCGTGTTGCCCGCAGCCGTGTCCGGCATCGTGGCCGCCTTCATCATCGGCATCAGCCGGGCTCTGGGCGAGACGATGGTGGTGTTCATGGCCGGAGGTGCTGCGGACGCGGCCCGGTTCACGGCATCGCCGTTCGACGGCGGATTGACCATGACCGCGGGTATGGCCTCGCTGGCCACGGGCACCGACAACGTGGTTGGTGAAGGGCTCACCTTCCAGAGCTTGTACTTCGTCGGTCTGGTGTTGTTCATCATCACGCTGGCGCTCAATGTGATGGCGGGTCGGTACGTCAGTCGCGTGCGGGAGAAGTACTAACCATGGCAATGGCAACCATCGGCAACTCCGGCGCTGCGGAGCGGCGCGTTGAGGACGAGATCTTCCGTCGGGGTCGCGACCTGCGGGGCTCCGGTTTCCGAACGATGTTGTTCGCTGCGCTGGCCATAAGCATCCTCTTCCTCGTGGTGTTGCTCATACAGGTGTTCGTGGACGGCTGGCCTGTTCTCGATGAACGATTCGGTGACTTCTGGAGCGGAACCCTGCGAAGTCGGTCGAGTGACGACAAGCTCGGTATCTCCCAAGGAATGATCGGTTCGTTCTGGATCGCGGTGTTCGTGGCCGTTATCGCCTTCCCTCTGGGAATTGCGGCGGCGATCTATCTGGAGGAGTACGCGCCGGACAACATCGTCACAAAGACGATCGACATCGCTATCCGCAACCTCGCCGGGGTGCCCTCCGTGGTCTACGGACTCCTCGGCCTGTTCCTGTTCGTGCAGACCCGCGAGCTGAAGGACAGCACGCTCTATGCCGGCGGCATCACCCTCGCCATTCTTGTCCTGCCTATCGTGGTAATCACCGCCGCCGAAGCGATTCGAGCGGTGCCGAGCAGCCTGCGCCAAGGTGCCTACGGCGTCGGGGCCACCAAGTGGGATGTCATTCGCACCCAGATTCTTCCGTTCGCCGCACCCGGCGTCTTGACCGGCACGCTGCTTGCACTCAGTCGGGCCGTTGGTGAAGCCGCCCCCCTGATCCTGGTCGGAGCGATCACGGGTCGCTTGGCCCCACGTGATGGTTCCTTCCTCAGCCTCGAGCAGTTCTCCGATCGCTTCACTGCGATGCCGATCGTCATCGTTGGTTGGGTGCAGGAGTCGGGGCGCGACGCCGGCTTCAGCGCTGCGGCCGGCGCGGCGATCGTGGTGCTGCTGGCTTTCGTCATTTCGATGAATTCGGTCGCCGTGGTGTTGCGCAACTACTTTGAGAAGAAGCGGGGTTGAGCCGATGGTCAATACGAAGCCCTCTGATGAAGAGATCCTGAAAGGCCTGGGTGTGCTGGACGACGAAGAGCAATCTGATAGCGGTCCGGACGTGGCGTTCTCCGTCGACCGAGGCCCGTCAGATGAACCGTTGCCCGAAGAGGTGTCCGACGAGGACCTCGTCTTTGATGCCAGTGAACTCAGTGTCTTCTACGGTGATTTCCGCGCCGTCCGAGACGTGAATCTGCGAGTCCGTCGCAACGAGATCACCGCACTGATCGGGCCGTCTGGCTGCGGAAAATCCACGGTACTCCGGTCGTTCAATCGGATGAACGACCTGATTCCCTCCGCCCGAGTGGCCGGCAGCCTGTTGTATCGAGGCGTGGACCTCTACGATCCACGGGTTGATCCGGTCGAAGTCCGCCGACGCGTTGGGATGGTTTTCCAGAAGCCGAATCCGTTCCCGAAAAGTGTCTATGACAACGTTGCCTATGGGCCTCGTGTCGCCGGTCGGAAAAAGGGTCTCGACGATGTTGTCGAAAACAGCCTGAAGAAGGCCGCCCTGTGGGATGAGGTCAAGGACCGCCTGCAGGACTCGGCCATCGGTCTGTCCGGTGGACAGCAGCAACGCCTGAGCATCGCCCGGGCCATCGCCGTCGACCCCGAGGTGCTGCTGATGGATGAGCCGTGCTCCGCTCTCGACCCGATCGCCACCGCTCGCATCGAAGAACTCATGGCGGAAATCAAGTCCGAGTACACGATCATGATCGTGACCCACAACATGCAACAGGCTGCTCGGGTCTCGGACCGCACGGCGTTCTTCTCTGTCGAGCTTGACGAGTCGAACGATCGACGCACCGGGGTGTTGGTGGAATACACCACTACGGAGAAGCTGTTCTCCAATCCGGACGACGAACGGACTGAAAACTACATCACTGGCCGATTCGGCTGATCGGAGGAGGTCCACACATGCACGACCTCAGAGGCGGTTATCACGAAGAGCTCGACGAGGTTCGCGAGTTGATTGTGACGTTGGCCGCGCACGTCACCGAGGCCATCCCGCGAGCAACCACCGCACTTATTGACGGCGATCTTGAACTCGCGCAGCAGGTCATTCAGCACGACGATGAAATCGACCTGTTGTCCCTCCAGATCGAAGAACGGTGTTATGCACTCATCGCGCTGCAACAGCCGATGGCGTCAGACATGCGGGCTCTGGTGACAGGCATGAAGATCAACGGCGAGTACGAACGAAGCGGCGATCTCGCGGTGAACATCTGCAAGGGCCTTCGTCGTGCGTACGCGATGAAGCTGTCGCCCGAGCTTCGAGGCTTGATCACCTCGATGAGTGAGGAATCTGTACGCCTCACGCGTCTCTCCGTTGATGCCTACGCCGAGAGCAATATTGGTCTCGCGTCGGCGTTGCCCGATATCGATGACCGTCTCGACGACCTCCAAAAGGACTTCATCGAGGCGATCTTCACCGCGCACAACAATGGCGAGCTGGAACTTCAGGAGACCGTGCAGCTGGCGCTCATCGCTCGCTACTACGAGCGCATCGGTGACCACGCCGTCAACATCGGCGAACGAGTCCAATACATGGTCACCGGAGAGGCACCAGAGACGATTGGTGTACGGAGAGCGGATTCTGAGCACGTGATACCGCTCGCCGAAATGGAGGCTGCCGAGGAACAGGGCGGGGAGGACTAGCCGCTATGTGGCTCGTGCTCTTTCTTGCGTCGTTCAGCGTTCTCCTGCTGATCGTGGTGCTCAGTCACCAACGAGAGCAACGTGTTCTTGAGAAGCTGCGTGGCACGTTGCAGCTCGCCGGCGACACCAGGGGAACCCCCCGCAGTGTCAACGCCGCGATCGACCGGCTGGACGACCTGGTGCTGTCCGACGAGACGGACGAGTTCGAGCGACGGATGTCGGCTGCGTTCGACGTGATGAATGCTGGTGCGGTGGTTGTCGACGCCGACGGGGAGGAATTGCTGCGCAACCGATTGGCGCAACCGTATGCCACGGGACGACATGGGGATGCCCTGGTCGAGAGTGTGATTCAGGACCGGTTGGAAGAAGCCCTACGCGGGGAGCTCACCGATGAGGAGCTTCGACTACACGGGCCGCCGGAAAAGGTTCTATTGATCGTAGGGGCCCCTGTGATAGAGGGAGGGGAGCTTCTCGGCGCCGTGGTTCTCGTCGATGACATCAGCGAGCAGCGGCGGCTCGACAAGATGCGCAGGGACTTCGTCGCCAACGTCAGCCACGAGCTTCGGACTCCGGTCGGCGCCATCAGTGTCCTGGCCGAGACTCTCGAGGGTGAACACGATCCGCAGATACTCGCGGATTTCAACAGCCGGATTCGCGTCGAGGCATTGCGCTTGGCCCGACTCATCGAAGACCTGTTGGATCTCGGGAGTATCGAGGACGGTGTCGGCGAGGACCTCATCCCCGTTGCTGCTTCCGCCATAGTCGAGGCGGCGGCTGCGGTCGTTCAACACGCCGCTGAACAGCGAGACGTCACCATCGACCTGAAGCTGGACGATGTGGCCCCCGTGTTGGGAAACAAGGCTCAGCTGGTCTCTGCCGTGTCCAACCTGCTTTCGAACGCGATCAAGTACTCGAGCGAAGGTTCAACCGTGAGCGGTCGGGTGGTGGCGCACGGAGATCAGGTCGCCATAGTCGTTGAGGACAACGGAATCGGGATCCCAGCAACGGACCATGGTCGTGTCTTTGAACGCTTCTATCGGGTGGATCGGGGTCGTTCGGCGGAAACCGGCGGGACCGGCCTCGGCCTGTCAATCGTCCGCAACGCGGTAGTCAACCACGGCGGCCGGGTCGAGCTGACGTCCCAAGAAGGAGTCGGCTCCACATTCTCGATAATCCTGCCGATCCTGGGGAGTCAGGATGAAGCCGGGGCAGACTCGATGGTGGAGCCGCTATTCGATGACTGACCTCCGCGTGCTCGTGGTCGAGGACGAGCCGAGCTTCGCCCAGGCGCTCACGGTGGGCCTTGGGCGGGAGGGATTTGCCGTGACCGTCGCTTCCGACGGGCGGGACGCCTTGAAGCGATTCGATGAGATTGCTCCCGACGTCGTCCTGCTCGACGTGATGTTGCCGGGTATCTCCGGCATCGACGTGTGCCGTGAGATCCGATCGAAGTCGACCGTACCGATCATCATGGTGACCGCAAAAGGGTCGGAAGTTGACACAGTGGTCGGGCTCGAGGTCGGCGCAGACGACTACGTCACCAAGCCGTACCGACTATCCGAGCTCGTGGCCCGCATGCGAGCCATCATGCGGCGCGTGGAGGCGGAACCGGCGTCCATCGGCGTGGCGTCACGACCTGTACACCAGGCCATGGAGATCGGAGACGTCCGCCTCGATGTGGAGCGTCATGAGGTGGTCGTTCGAAATGAGCCGGTTCGGCTGCCGCTGAAGGAGTTCGAACTTCTGGCGCTACTCATGGAACACGCGGGACGGGTGCTCACCCGCGATGTTCTGATCGACCGTGTCTGGGGCAGTGACTATGTGGGGGACACGAAGACCTTGGACGTGCACATCAAACGCCTCCGCAAGAAGATCGAAACCGCACCCAAGGACCCCACCAAGATCGTCACGATCCGCGGCCTCGGATACAAGTTCACTGAAACCGTCGAAGACTGACGGCGGCGTAGCTGCGCCCGAGTGTCAGCGCTCTTACGTAAGATCGGACCGATGACTGACTCGTCGGGAGGCTGGGAACCGCTGCGCAAGCCGAGCCGTGCCGGCACGCAGCCACCGCCACCCCGGCGCGAGCCGACAGGCATAGGCAACGGCCTGCTCATCACCCCATTCACCCGGCTGGCTCGGGTGCAGGCGTTCAGCTCAATGGCCGACGGCATGATCGCCGTGGCGCTCGCCGGCTCCATCTTCTTTTCGATCGACCCCGACGCCGCCCGCTGGCGGGTCGCCCTTTACCTGGTCCTCACGATTGCACCCTTCGCGGTGGTCACACCCCTGCTTGGCCCCGCCATCGACCGTGCTCGTGGTGGCCGCCGCGGCATGATCATCCTGTCCTTGGCGCTGCGGGCCGTTATCGCGTTCCTCATGGTCCGCCATATCGACAGCTTGTTTCTCTTTCCCGAAGCCTTCGTGATGTTGATTCTGCAGAAGGCATATTTCGTTTCCAGAACCGCGCTCGTACCTGCGGTCTGTCCGCATCACGACGAGCTGATCGAAGCCAACAGCAAACTCACGCTCATCAGCGCGTTCTCGGGCGTTTTCGGGGGCACGTTGGCCACGATCCTCGTGTGGGCGTTCGACAGCAACTCTCCGGCAGCCGCGCTGGCCGTCGTGGCCTTCCTGATCGGGTCAGTTTTTGCGACGCAGGTGCCTCACGTGCAGATCGCGGCGAACAAGCCCGACGAGACCGAGAAACATGAGGTCCGCGGTGCTGGCATCCTGCTTGCTGCGGGTGCGGTTGGCATCATGCGTGGCATTGTCGGCTTCACAACCTTCATGCTTGCATTCTCTTTGCGAGCCGGTGAGGACGGCGTCGACCGGTCTGAACCCGGCGCCGGCGTCGGGGCAGCGCTCGGCACAATCCGGGACATTGACGTTGACGGCACCCCAGGGCCGCCAACCTGGCACCTGGGATTGGTCGGTCTCTCAGTCGGGCTCGGCGCGTTCCTCGGCGCGCGGTATGCGCCTCGGATTCGGGAGACGACGACGGAGGAACGGATCGTCTTCGGTGCGCTCGCTGGCATGGGAGCGGCGGCTCTGCTGGCGGCATGGGGCGGCGGTATCTCCGGGACCGCGCTGCTCGCGTTCGCGGTCGCCATCTGTGCTGCCACCGCGAAACTTGGGTTCGACGCGCTCGTGCAGCGCGATGCCCCGCACGCCAACCACGGCCGGATCTTCGCCCGCTTCGAGGGTCGGTTCCAGCTCATGTGGTCCGCCGGTGCGTTCATCCCCGTCTTGTTGCGAATCCCGATCCGCCTCGGTGCCCTCCTGATTGCGATCGCCGCGATCTTCGCCGCGACGAGCTACGAAATCGGTCGACGCACCGACCGGGTCAAGAGCTCGTCGGCGGTTGCGCAGGCCATCCGCGAGCGGGTTCCCGTGGATCGTCTCAACCTGGGTGGGGCCGGCGCCAGACTGGGATCGGTCCGGTCCAGATTTACGCCCGGCGGCCGCCAGCCACCCCCGCCGTCAACTCCGCTCGACCCCACCGTCGTTGCCCCACTTCCCGAGCATGCAGGCGCCGACGAACAATCGGTCGCGCTCGACGACGTCGAGTGGACAACACCGGACCAACCCCACCTCACCAGCGGGGAGGGAGTGTGGTTGGCCCCACCCGACCCGGGGGATGATCCCACCCTCGCACACCGCCGAGAACCCGACGAGGAAGGCCAGTACAAACTCTGGTCCG
>SHLQ01000158.1 GCA_004282895.1 Acidimicrobiales bacterium | reverse complement strand
ACGACCCGGGCAACGAGGTCCCCGGTCAGACCTCGAGCAAGGAGATCCGTGATTGGATCACCGACAACGGCCTCGGCCGTGGCCAGCCCCTCACGGCGGGGATGAGCCCCGCTGTCGATCAGATAACGGGCATCGAAACCTGGCTGTGGCCCGTCGGTGCGACAACGACCCAACGGGACAGTGCCACGGTCAACGGCCTCACCGTCACCGTAGAAGCACGGTGGACACATTCCGTCTTCAACGTCGGCGAGGACGGGGTGGCTCCGATCACCTGTAACGCGGTGGTCGAGTGGACCCCGGGCGCCACCAATCCTCCGTGTGCCCACACCTACACAACCGAGGCCGCTTCCCGAGCGGTGACGACGACTTCCTACTGGGACTTCTACTGGTGGGACAACCAGTTTCAGCCAGCGCCAGTGTTCTGGGGAACCATTCCCGTAACTACCGGCCAAGTCGTCCGGGTCGTGGATCTCGAGGCGCTGATCAGCCGCTAGCGCGCAAGCACGACGAGATCGTCGACGTGCACGACCACCGGCCGAGCGGACCCGTTCGCGCCATTCCGGGCGGCATCCAGATCCTCGCCGCTGATCCGGGTGACACCCTTCGCGAACACCTCGCCATGTGGGTCTGCCAACTCGACCGCATCGCGACGCTCGAATGTACCGCTGGCGGAAACAACTCCAGCGGCGAGAAGTGACGTGCCGCCCTTCTCCAGTGCCCGACGGGCGCCATCATCCACGATGATCGTGGCCACCGGGGCCGTCGCGAAAGCGATCCACAACTTGCGGGCGGGAAGTGATGTCGTGCGCGCCGCGACGTTGCTGCCGACCCCTTCGATACCATTGATCGCATCGGCGAGCACGTGCGGGCGATCGGTCGAAGCGATCACCGTGCGGACCGCCGACCACGCCGCGATACGCGCCGCCATCAGCTTCGACGCCATACCGCCCGACCCCCGCACCGAACCGGCGCCTGCACCAACCGATTCCAACTGGGCGTCGAGGTCGACGATCTCCTCGATCAACGAGGCCTCAGGATCGACCCTCGGGTCCGCCGTGAGCACGCCCTGCGTGTCGGTAAGCAACACCAACACCTCGGCATCGACCAAATGGGCCACAAGAGCCGCGATCCGGTCGTTGTCGCCGTATCGAATCTCATCGTCGGTGACGGCATCGTTCTCGTTGACGATTGGGGTCACATCGAGCTCCAGCAAGCGAGCGAGGGTTGACCGGGCATGCAGATACTGGCGTCGGTCACCGAAGTTGTGCGGAGCGAGGAGAATCTGCCCGGTCGTCGACCCACAGGCAGCAAGCGCGTCGCTCCATGCTCGGATGAGCTGTGGCTGACCGACCGATGATGCGGCCTGCAATGTCACGGCGTCGGTCGGCCGGTTCGTCGCATCCATCCCGAGAACCGGTAGTCCCGCGGCGATGGCACCCGACGTCACCAGGACCACCTGGTGACCTGCCGTCCGCGCCGTGGCGATCTCTTCCGCGACCTTCTCGATGATCGACCGATCGATGACCCCTCGCTCGTCTGTGAGCGATGAGGTACCAACCTTTACAACGACGGTGCTCACGCGTCCTCTTCGTATTCAAAGGAGAGGTCGCCGATGCGGATGATGTCGCCCTCACGCGCACCGGCGTTGCGCAACGCCTTGTTGACGCCGATCGAATCGAGCCGGGTCTGGGCGTGTTCGATCGCACCAGGGTCGGTGAGGTCCGACAGCCGGACGGCCCGCAACGCAGAACGTCCATGAACGATGTACTCGGCCTCGCCCACCCGCTCGACGCTGACCGTGTCCGGAAGCGGGCGATGAATGACGAACTCGGTCCTGGCTTTTTCTTCGTCCGCGAGTCTGGCTTCGCGCACCCGGTCTGCCATCAGGCCGACCAGCTGGTTCAGCCCGGTGCCATCCATTGCCGAGATGCGGAGTCCATCCCACTCGGTCTCGGGCGGCGCGATGTCGGATCTGGACGCGACGACGACACGAGGCCGCTCGAGCAGGTCCGGTTGATACTCCCCGAGCTCGTGCAGCAGCGCTCGTTCCTGTTCCTCGGGCGAGACGCCATCCCACGAGGCGAGGTCCAGAAGCAGCACCAGAACCCGGGCTCGCTCCACGTGACGCAAGAACTGGTGACCCAGCCCCTTGCCATCGGCGGCGCCCTCGATCAGTCCGGGGATGTCTGCGACCACCATCTCGAAGTCCTCGTCGTCGATGCGCACAACGCCCAGGTTCGGTTCGAGGGTGGTGAACGGATAGTTGGCGATCTTCGGCTTGGCCGCTGAGATACGGGAAATCAGCGTGCTCTTGCCCACGTTCGGGAACCCCACCAAGGCCACGTCGGCGACGAGTCTCAACTCCAGACGAAGCCACCGCTCCTCACCGTCTTCACCCTGTTCGGCAAACGCGGGTGCGCGCCGCTTGTTGGACAGGAATCGGGCGTTTCCCTTGCCGCCCTCCCCACCCGCGGCCGCCAACCACCGGTCACCGTTGTTGGCCAGATCCGCCAGAAGGTTTCCGTCGAAGTCATAGACGGTCGTTCCCTCCGGCACGGACACGACCAGATCATCGGCCGATGATCCGTGTTTCCTCTTGCCGCTCCCGTGTTTGCCGGAGCGGGCCTTGCGGTGCGGGTGATCTCGAAATCCGAGGAGTGACGCGGTGTTGTGATCGGCGACGAACCAGATGCTCCCTCCGCCACCACCGTCGCCGCCATCGGGGCCACCACGCGAGACGTGAGCTTCGCGTCGGAACGAGACGCAGCCAGCGCCGCCGCTTCCTCCTTCCACATTCACGTTGCACTCGTCCACGAAGTTGCTCATAAGGCGACGATTCTACCGAGCCACTGGCGACCCGCCCGCACAAGGACGTTGGACCCTGCCTACGTGGGTGACAACGACCCAAAATGAACTCGGTCAGCAAGGAGACATCATGGACTATGACGCGCCTTCCCCCATCCCCACCGAACCAACCAGTCGTTCGGACAGCGGTCTCCTGGCCGGTGCCATCGTGGTGCTCGTTCTCGGAGCCATTTTGGCGATCTACCTCGTGCTTCAGGACGAATCCACCGATGTCGACACCACGAGTCCCACGACAACCACGATCGCGCCTGCGACCGATGATGCGGCCGACGACACGGCGCCGGATTCGGCACTCTGGTCCTCAGCAACCACGGCACGCTCGCCCGCAAGTCCGTCGATGGTCTGGACTGGGTGGAGACGCCAACCACACGAGTGGATTCGGGTGCCGATCAGTCCGTGAACTCGGCCAACAGCCGACGACGGGTCTCCTGGAGCCGATGGCCGAGCAGTGCAAAGAACCGTTGATTGAGTTCCCGTTCAAAGTCGCGGTCGCCGGCACATCGCCGACGAATGCAGGCGACGTCGACGACAATAACCTCGGTGTCCTCAAGCGCGCGTCCGTCGAATGCCCATTCGTACGGAGCCGAGGTCCACGACACACCCAGCACACTTCCGGCGTCGACCTGATCGATCACAATGACCCCGTGATCAGAGATGTCGTCCGGCGTACTGACCTCAACGGATACGCAGCCTTGTGTCACCACGAAGAACTGTTCGGCGGACTCGCCCGCACCGATGATCAGCTCACCTTCGGCATAGGTCTCCCGTCGACCACAGCTGGCGATCAGACCGGGAGCATCCGGTGGCAGCCCTTCAAAGAAGGCGTGCCGGTGGATCTGCTCCGATAGTGAGACCCCGGCCGAATCGTCCATGGCCTCACGTTACGAGTCCCCACCGACCGACGCCTAGGGACCTACGACCCGAGCAAATCTGACTTTTGGCCCTGCTCCACCTCGTCGGCACCTCTCAGACTCAAGCCATGATGGAACTGGAACCACACAGCTGGAAGCTCACCTTTGAGACCCGTGAGGATGAGGATCATTGCGAGATGGTCGTTCATCTGGACGCGGGCGATCGATCGATGGCTGGCTTCGGCCGTTCGACGAGGAATCCGTCCGATCCGTCGGTACCCCAGGTTGGCGAGGAACTCGCCGCCGCACGGGCATTGACGGACCTGGCCCACAAGCTGAGCGACGACGCCTGGAAGGCGATCGAAACGTTCTCGACGGCCTGAATCCCATGAACGGTTTTCGCATCGCCAGAATCGGGAAGATCGACATACAACTGAATCCGAGCGTGCTGGTCATCGTCGCGCTGTTGGCGTGGTCGCTCGCGGAGTCGATCTTCCCCGAGCTCGCCGAGGGGTATGACGCCGCCGAGTATTGGCTCGCCGCCACGGCGACGGTCATCGCGTTCTTTGCGGCGTTGCTCGCACACGAGATGGGCCATGCGCTCGTCGCTCAACGCGAAGGTGTTGGTGTCCGGTCCATCACGCTGTGGCTGTTCGGTGGTGTTGCGCAGCTTGAAGCGGAGCCGGACACACCAGGAGCGGCATTTCGTATTGCGGCCATGGGCCCTGCGGTCAGCATCGTTCTCGGTGTGTTCGGCGTGGCCGTCGGAGCCCTACTGAACGGGTTGCTCGGAATCGCCGTGTTGTGGTTTGGCGTCACCAACCTCTTCCTGGCGTTCTTCAATCTGCTTCCGGCATTCCCGCTGGATGGCGGACGGATCTATCAGTCGTGGCAGTGGGCCAAATCCGGGGATCCGGTCGCGGCGACCGATCGGGCAGCGTCCGCTGGTCTTCTCATCGGTGCCGGTCTCGTGGCGTTGGGTGTGTTGCAGTCCCTTGCGGGCAATCCCATCGGCGGTGTCTGGATGATGCTCATCGGCTGGTTCCTTCGACAAGCTGCACGGCAAGAGGTCCGGGGCTCCGCAATCCGAGGACCGCTGTCGAAACTCAAGGTGGTCGACACCATGACGTCGTACCCCACGATCGTCGACCCCACCATGACCATCGCCGAGTTCATACCCCAGATGTTCTTCGGCGGCCGCCACGCGGCATATCCCGTCGGGACGAGCGAAACCGAGATCAGCGGCATGGTGACCCTGACCGGCGTTCGCTCGGTGCCGCGAACAGAGCTCGAGACGACGACGGTCGCAGACTGCGCCATCCCTCTCGACCGTATTGTCCGCTCCTCACCAGATGAGCCCATTACGTCGCTGTTGTCCTCCCTTGCGGGCCGGGACTCCAGCCGGGCGCTCGTCTTCGATGGGCCGCGGCTCGTCGGCATCGTCGCCCCGAGCGACTTGGCTCGAACCGTTTCCATCATCGAGGTGGCGGGTCGCTCGATTGATCTGACCAGCCCGATGAGTGGCTCGGACACGATCAACTCCTAGAACCGTCGGCCGCCAGACAGGCCACGACTTCTTCATCACTCGTCGGCGAGAAGTCGCCATAGAACTGGCCGACGCTGTGAAAGTTGTCGGGCACCGTGTGGCACACGAGTTCGTCGGCAACGTCACGTAACCCCTTCTCCCAATTGCGTGGCGCGACAGGAACGGCCAGAATCACGCGCTCCGCTCCCTCGGCTGCCGCCACCTGGCATGCAGCCCTCGCCGTCGAGCCCGTGGCGACACCGTCATCGACGATCACCACAACCCGTCCTCGAAGCGACACTCGGTCTCGACCCTGCCGGTACCGCTCGGCCCGCCGAGCCATCTCGACCCGTTCCTGTGCTTCGACGCGTTGCAGGGCGTCTGGATCCACACCGGCGGCCCGCATGGTTCGTTCGTTGATGACCCGCACGCCACCTTCGCCGATCGCTCCCATGGCGACCTCGGGCTGCGTCGGCACACCGAGCTTGCGTACGAGGATGACATCGAGCGGAGCGCGAAGTGCGTCGGCGATGACGCGTCCCACCGGGACGCCACCCCGCGGAAGACCGACAACCACGACGTCATCGTCCGTCAGGTGGGCCAGCAGGTCGGCGAGTTGGCGTCCGGCATCGACACGGTTGGCGAAACTCATGATTCATCCGATTCCGGCACACACTTCGGATCGATGGGCGGGAGAGGTGCGAACCCCGTCAACTCTTCGAACTGGCGGTAGAGGACGTCACACGGCTGGGTCCCACGAGCTGGTCGGTAGAGCTGATCGGACAACCCCCAACTGATGGTGTCCGCAACTCGTTCCTCGCTCCGCTCGGGCCACGGAACTTCCTGATCATTGTCCATACCCCCGACGATCGCCGATGCCTCGGGCCACCCGTCACCGTCTCCGAACCCGCCGTGCCACAGGTGCGCCATCTCGTGTAGCAGCGTGAGCTTGCGGTGGTACTTGGTCGGGTCGAGTTCGTCCGGCTCACACACGGTGACCTCCGGGATGTCGTCGGGGTTGATCCGACAGCGACCGACGGCACCGAAACACGCCGCCCGCGTTGGATCGAAGCTGAGGTCGAACTGGCCGGGCAGGTCGAGCTCAACCTCGAGAAACCGACCCAATGCCCAGTCCACCAGCGCCCGCTCGGACTCGCTCAGATCCCCATGCACCGTCACCTGATCTGCCGGCACGAACTCGTCATAGACCGCACAGTTGATCTCGCCTCGAACGTCCTGCGTCAGAAGCGGACGAGGTACGTCGCTCGCACCACACGCCACGAGGAAGGCCAGGGCGGCCACGCAGAGCCGCCTGGCAGGCATGGCCTCAGCCCGCCTCCAGAGCGGACAGGACGTCCTGCAGAAGCGAGCTGGCTCCGATTCGCACGCGTTGGTTCGTCACCTGTTCCCTCCCGAGAGCCTCGTCTGCCAAATCTATATAGATCCGGGCATCATCGACGGACCGGACGCCACCGGAAATCTTGACGCCAATCGCCTCCGGGTGTGCACTCACGATCTGCAGTAACTGCGTAACCGCCTCTGGCGTTGCACTGCGCTCGGTCTTGCCCGTGGACGTCTTGAGGAAGTCGGCGCCGCCGGCGATTGCCTCTGCCGCCGCTGCACCAATCAGGTCAGAGTCGTGCAACTCGCCCGTCTCCAGGATCACCTTCAGCGAGACATCGGGTCCGATGGCCTGTCGAGTCGCGGCCACCAGCTCCTCGCCCACACCGACCTGACCCTCTCGAAGCGCCTTCCATGGAAAAACGACATCCACCTCGGTGCCACCGGCATCCACGATCTCGCGGGCGTCCGCCACGGCTCGGGCGATATCCGTGTCGCCTTCGGGGAAGTTCGCCACCCCGGCGACTGGAATCCCCGTTCCTTCGAGCGCCGCGACCGCAGTGCCAACAAATCGCGGCCACACACAGACGGCAGCCACGTTGCCATGCGTGGTCGTGGCATCCGAGCACAGTTGAACAACGTCCTCGGTCGAGTCGTCTGAGCCAAGCGAGGTCAGATCGATGAGGTTCAGCGCGCGGCTCGCCATGTCGTGATTGGTGGTCATATCGCCATTCTGCCTCCGATCGCGCAACGAACCCGAGGGACTTCGGTCCCTTGATGTTCGCGGGCCGGTGTGTCGGTACTGAGCAGGTGGACTCCGACACCATCAGCGACCCGCATGCGCTGACAACAGAGGCGGCCCTTTCCGCCTTCGGCACTGACCGATCCACCGGACTTCGCGACGACCAAGTGGCATCCAGCGCCGCGCAACATGGACGAAACGTCC
>SHLQ01000025.1 GCA_004282895.1 Acidimicrobiales bacterium | reverse complement strand
CAACCAGACCCTGCTCATGTCGATCTCGATGCTTGGCATCGCCGCCATCATGGGCGCAGGTGGCCTCGGCCTCCTCGTGTTCCGTGCAATCAACAACCTCAACGTCGGCTTGGCCGCTTCCGCCGGTTTGGCACTGTTTGTTGTGGCCGTCGTGCTCGACCGCATCAGTCAGCGTGAAGACACCGACGGCATGAGCCTCTGGACTCGAGTTCGCGAGGCGTGGGACTTCAAGGCCGATCCCGAAGGCCTGATGGAACTCCGCGAGGAGCGCCTTGAGGCCATCGGCGTCGAGGAGGTCGAGGCCGAAGAGGAAGAGGAAGAGCGCTACGTGCCAGTGGAGGCCCGTGAGCGTATGGGCCTGTTGATTGCGGCTGCGGGCGGTCTGATCGCCTCGGTGGCGACGCTTCTGCCCTGGAACGGTGGCTCCGGTGCAATGTCGAGCTGGTCTCGCCGGGTTGATCAGGACCTCGCGTCCGGCACCATCATCGTCGAAGGCGACGCGGAGACTGGTGTGGCCGAAGTTGTCAGCGACGGCCTGTTCGGCGGACTCGAAGCGTCCGGCGGCTCATGGTTCGGGTATGTCGTCCTAGGCTTCAGCCTCGTCGGCTTCTTCTGGGCCTTGCGACCAATGCTGTCGTTCCCGAAGGCACTGGCTGGTCAAATCGCGAAACTGCAGGGAATTCTGCTGGCAGCGCTTTCGGTGTGCGTGCTGATCCTGTTGGTGTTGTCCATCTTCGATGTCGAAACCGACTTCATGAGTGGTCTTGCACTTGTCATCTTTGTTGGCATCCTGCTGCTCGTTGCCGCCGATACGTACGTCCAGGGCAACGCCCGGGCCGGTGCCGACGGTGTTGCGCTGCTCGGTATCGCGGCGTTCGGTACCGCCTTGGCCTTCTTCTTGATGGCGCCAAATCCGCTAAACGTCGAGTACACGCGTGAGTTCGGGTCCGTGTTGGCGATCATCGGCACCGGCCTCCTGGCCATCGGGGGAATCATGGCGGTCATGGCGGCGGAGTACACACCGCGCCGGCCGTTGCCAGTGAGCATCTCCTGGGGCCGAATATTTGGCACCGCCGTTGGGCTCATCCTCGTGCTTGGGGGCATGTTCGCCTCCTGGTCAGTGGATGAGCGTACCGACGTCTTGATCACACCCGAGATCCAGGCCGAAATCGACACCCTGCGCCAGCAGGCAATCGATGAGCCCGCACTGGCGGCGCAGAATGCGCAGATCATTTCCAACATCGTGAACTCGGCCCGCAAGACGGACAAGATCATCCTGTACGGATGGGTGGAGGACGGCGCCAAGCTCGGCATCGTGGTGACCGCCATGGCCGTCGTTGCGTTGGCAGTCGCGATTCCGTCGTCAGGTTTGACGGGTGGAGGTGAGAGGAGACGATGGCAGTACTCCGCGATCCTCTCCGGTATTGGCCTGGCGATTCTGGCGATAGCGATCGCCTGGATCGCCTCACTCGCCCGTACTGCCGACCCGAAATTCATATCCGGAGCCGGAACATTGTTGACAACGATCGGCGGATTCCTGATCTTTGTCAGCGGCCGTGCCGTGCTGAACGAATTCCGTCGTAAGCGGGTCTACGCGGACCACGCCCACGCTGCCGCTGAGGAGCTTGTGCATGAGCTCGAAGATGCCGGTGAGCTGGAGCTCCAGAGCAGCTGACATCCAATCATAACAATTGTTAATTTGTTGAATATCGTTGATTCTTCAGGCATTGGGCCGGGAGTTTCAAGAAAGGGTCCCAACGCGACCGCACAAATTCGTATTGCTGCGCTACGTTCGGTGACCGACGTAACAACTCCCGAGGAGGGGAATTCACGTATGAAGACAGGAAAGAAGAGCCTTTGGCTCGCCATTTTGGCTGCGCTTGCGCTGCTCGCTGCCGCCTGCGGTTCGGATGCTGCTGACGTGGTGGCCGACGCTGCTGATGACGCTGCGGACGTAGCCGATGACGCCATGGACGACGATGACGCCATGGACGACGATGACGCCATGGACGACGACGCTCCAGCCGCAATGATCGGTGAAGGCCAGCAGATTCAGATGGCACGCGCCAACTGGGCCTCCGGTTACGTTCAAGCCGAGATCTATCGTCAGGTACTCCAAGAGCTCGGGTATGAGGTTGCAGACCCCGCCGACGGTTTCGAGTTCAGCCCTGACCTTGCCTACCAGACCATGGCCGATGGCCAGACGGACTTCTGGACCAACTCCTGGTACCCAGGCCACCTCACCTGGTGGGATGGCGAGCGCACCGACGGAACCACCATTGGTGACCATCTTGTAAAGGTCGGTGGTCTCTTCGAGAACGCTGGCGTGCAGGGTTGGCTCATCACCAAGAGCTGGGCCGACGAAGCCGGGATCACCACGTTGGATCAGATCAACGACGACCCCGCTCTCTACGGAGCACTGCCTGACACCGATGGCGACGGCCAGCCTGAGGTCTTCACCTGTCCTGAAGACTGGACCTGTGACGACATCGCTGCGTCGATGTTTGCCTTCGCTGAATACGACAACGTCCAGCCCCTGAAGGCCGGTTATGACGCGATGTTCGCGCAGTTCCTCGACCTTGTGGCCGACGACCAGCCAGCAATCATCTACACGTGGACGCCTTCGGCTTACGTCACGCAGGCTGTCCCCGGCACCGATGTCTACTGGCTGTCGATTGACCCGGCCTCCCTGCTCGACGACTCCAACCCGCTTGGTGACGACGGTGGCGAGAACTATGCCCAGCCTGATCCCTTCACCGGTTTCGGTGCGGAGTTCTGCACGCAGGGCCCCGACGGCTGTAACACCGGTTGGGAAGCTGCCGATATCCAGGTCACGGCCAACAAGACCTGGGCGGAGGAGAACCCACATCTGATCGCCATGTTCGAGACGATGCGTCCATCCGTGGTCGACATCTCGATCGCACAGGTCGAGCAGGCCGGTGGCGATGAGTCCCAGTCCGACGTGATCCGCATTGCCAGCGAGTACATCGCTGCCAACCGTGATCTCGTTGATAGCTGGAAGCAGACGGCAATCGACAACTACGCCGGCTGATCAACCGTGTCCTCGTGACACGATCAGCTAGCAACAGCTACTCGTAGGAGGGTGGGGCTTAGGCCCCACCCTCCGGCGCGTCCGGGGCTCTAGACTCTTGCGATGATGGTGATGGTCCTCGCAACCGAGGCGAACGACAATTTCGTGGACATCGATGCGCCGACGTGGTCGTGGGCGCTGCTACTCGTTTCGGTGTTCGCCCTGTTGGCGCTGGATTTGTGGCGTCACCGCCACGCTCATGCGCCGACGTTCCGTGAGGCTGGTCTCGAGTCGATCTTCTGGGTGTTCTGCTCGCTGGTCTTCGGCGCGTTCATGTTCGCCCAGTTCGGTGGAGCAGCCGGTGGCGAGTATCTCGGTGTCTATCTGACCGAGAAGTCACTGAGCGTCGACAACGTGTTTGTCTGGGCGCTGCTGTTCAGCTCGATGTCGATTCCGCTGAAGTATCAGCACCGCGTCCTGTTCTGGGGCATCTTCGGTGCGTTGGTCATGCGCGCCACGTTCATCCTGATTGGATCAGAGCTCGTTCAACGCTTTTCGATCGTGCTCGTGTTCTTCGGCGTGTTCCTCATCATCACCGGCATCCGCATCATTCAACACGACGACGATGAGGGCGAGGACGCCTCCACGGCCGGCCTGGCGTTGCTGCGTCGGTTCATGCCGGTGACCGATGAACTCGACGGACAGAAGTTCTTCACCCAGCTCGACGGTCGTAGGGCAGCTACCCCGCTCTTCGCCGCACTAGTTGTGGTCGAGGCCACGGACGTCGTCTTTGCGGTCGACAGCGTTCCTGCATCGTTCGGCGTCGCCAACGATCCGTACATTCTGATCGCGGCCAATGCATTCGCCATCATGGGTTTGCGTGCC
This sequence comes from Acidimicrobiales bacterium, assembly GCA_004282895.1. Lineage (GTDB taxonomy): Bacteria > Actinomycetota > Acidimicrobiia > Acidimicrobiales > SHLQ01 > SHLQ01. Next base: position 21,223 of record SHLQ01000025.1, on the reverse strand, counting down.
ATGTACTTCCTGCTCGCAGACGCCCGCGAACGTTTCCACTACCTGTCCCACGCCCTCGGCGGTGTCCTGCTTTTCGTCGGCGTCAAGCTCGTGCTGACGGCCTGGGACGTACACATCCCGATCGCGTTGTCGCTGGGCATCATCGTGGTGATCCTCGTCCTGGCGGTTGTCTTCAGCATCTGGAAGAACAACCAGATCGAAGCCGGGAAGGACCGCAGCGGGCAGCACCAGCACTAGGCCGTTTGGCCCTCCAACCAACCCGTGGTGATGTCGATGGTCTCCCGTGGGTACGAATCGATGGGTTGTGTGGTTGCTGCTGGTGTCGATTCTTACAGCCGCCTGCTCGGCAACGTCCGCGGCACCGGCGACCATCCCCGAGAGTCTTCCGCTCGTTGACGACACGACTTCCACGACCGCTGCACCCACGGCGACATCGACGTCGACCACCGCAACGGTGGCGCCAACCACCACCCAGACGATCGCTCCCGATCCGTACCGCACGTGGATCGCAACGGCGACCGAGGAGGTCTCGTTCCTTCGGGTCTACGACGGACCGGATGGACAAGCGGTCCCACTGCCGTTCGGCGTGCCCAATCCGCACCAGTTCGGTGGTCCACTCACGCTGATGGTCACCGAGGGTCAGCCTGGAGACGCCTGGCTCAAGGTGCAGCTTCCCATTCGCCCGAATGGCCAGGAGGCGTGGATCGACGCCTCGTTGTACGACGTCTCGAGCACCCGTATCCGCGCCGAGGTGACGCTGGGAGAGACCCACGTTGCGGTGTACGACGGCGAGGCTCTCATCGCGGAGACCCAGGCGGTCATCGGTACCGAATCAACACCAACACCGTTGGGCACCTTCTACGTTGCCGCGAAACGGGAAAACCCGCCGGAAGAGAGTTATCTCGGGCCATGGGCATTGGTGTTGTCGGGATTCTCCGAGGTACTTGAGACCTTCTCGGGCGGTCTCCCGGTGATTGCGATCCACGGGACGAGCCGTCCCGACCAAGTGGGGCAGGCCCGCTCCAACGGTTGTTTGCGGGTGCCGAACGATGTGATCGAGTTCTTGGCGGAGAACGTACCCTTGGGCGCCCCCATTCACGTCTCTGCGTAGTGTTGCGGTCCGTCACCAAACCGTCATATCCGCACCATTTGTGTTACGGTTTCGATAGGCGTCCCCTCTCCCTCGGAAACACTTCTTCGGCTACATGACCTTCACGCAGATCCACCCAGGCGGCTACTTGTGGCGCGTCGAACGAAGCGAGCGGGATGCATGCATCTTGCAGCTTGCGACCGACATAAAAAAGCTGATCGTGGTGACCAGAAGCGACGTTGCCGCCCAGGAGCTGAGCGAGCGACTCACCTTGTCCGGCATGCCTTCGGTCGCCGCGGTGTCGGACGATTCGGCGTTTGCCTTCCACGCGTATGCGTCGGACGACCTCACCACCCTCGTGGTGAGCGACGCCGCGCTGCACGCCAATGCGCCGCTGGCATCGGCAATGGTGATCCATGCCCAGTTGGCACACTCGCCCAAGACCTATCACCGCCGTGTGGCGGACGCGTCGGCACCGGTTCACGTCAGCCTCGTTGTCCCCGAGGATGTGGACATCGTCGATCTACTGCTGCCCGGGATCACCGAGGGTGAGGTCCATGACCTCGAGGAGTCGGTCGCCGTGGACTCCGTAGTCGACCTCACCGTCTCGGCGAACGGGCTCGCGACCGCGGGTCGTCGGCGTTTCCCACTCAGCCGTTAGCCCGCGCATCCGCCGAAACCCACGCAGTTCCGGTAAGACTTGGGTGGTTCGTTATGAGCAATCCAGCCGATGTCGCCACTGTGGAAATGCCGCGCCTCACGTTGCGGCATCTCATCCACTACATGTACCGAGCGTGGCATGACGACCGCGTTTCGGGACTCGCAGCCGAAATCGGCTTCTTTGCGCTGCTGAGTCTGTTCCCGATCCTGCTCGTGTTGAGTGCACTGTTGGGTTGGCTTGGCGACGTCATCGGCAGCGATCTGGCGACCGATGTTGAAGCCCAGCTGACCGACTGGTCCTCTCGGGTCTTCGGTGTGGAAAGCGGCGCGACCGACGCCGTCTCCGATCTGTTTCTCGGCTCCTCGACGTCGGCACTGACCGTCGGTATTTTGGCCACGCTTTACACTGCATCCAGAGGCTTTGCCGCCGTGGTTCGGGCCCTTGACGTCGCCTACGGGCACGACAACACGCGCGGCTGGGTCGGTACGCAGGTTATCGGTTTGCTGTTGGCGGTCGGATCTACAATCGTCTTCGCCCTGGCTCTGGCGGGTTTGGTCATCGGCCCGGCGTTCGGGCGGGACGATCTCTTCGGCGAGGGGCTCGTCAACGATGTCCTCGAGTTCCTGTGGATCTGGTTTCGTTATCCGGTCGCCTTCTTCGTCCTCGTGTTCTGGGCGGCGACGCTCTACCACGTGGCGCCCAACCGGCGGGCCTCGTGGCGATGGGAGGTGCCAGGCGCCCTGTTCGCAGCGGTGCTGTGGGTTTTCGCGTCGTGGTTGTTCAGCTTGTATGTGGCGTCTCTTTCCAACGCCGGCAACGCCGTCTTTGGTGTCATCGGTACGGCCATCACCATCGGCTTGTGGTTGTATCTGTTGGCGATCGGACTGATTCTGGGCGCCGAGTTCAACGGTGTTCTGGCCATGCGACGAGGTGCACCCGCGAACTGGACGGAACCGCAATTGTTCACCCGCTTCTACCGCTGGGTGAAAGGTGCGTTCACCCGTTCCTGACCCCGAACGAGCGGATATAGTAGGACTTCCTACTATTGGATTACCGAGCTTTCTGGGAGAGTGTCATGGCTGACTACGAACCGCCACTTTGGGATATGGAGTTCGCACTCGATGCGACCGCTCGGATCAACGAAATCGCCGGATATCCCGGCTTCGACGCGTTCGACCCCGAGATGGTCGAACCCGTCCTTTCCGAAGCGGGGCGTTTCATTCAGGACACCATCGCCCCTCTCAACCGCAACAGCGACACCCAAGGGGCCCGCTGGCAGGAGGACAACTCGGTTCAGACTCCGGACGGGTTCAGCGACGCGTACGGCGCGTACGTCGAGGCCGGCTGGGGCGCGGTTCCATTCGATCCGGCCTATGGCGGTGGCGGCTTTCCGTGGACTCTGGCGTTGGCCATCCAGGAAATGATGAACTCAGCCTGCATGTCGTTTGCCTTGTGTCCCTTGCTCACTCAGGGGGCGATCGACCTGCTCTCGCACCATGGCAGCGAGGAGCAGAAGGAGACCTGGTTGGCCAAGCTCGTCTCGGGTGAATGGTCGGCGACGATGAATCTGACCGAACCCGATGCCGGCAGTGATGTCGGTGCGCTTCGATCCAAGGCCGAGCCGGTCGGTGATGGCACGTATCGAATCTCGGGTCAGAAGATCTTCATCACCTATGGCGAGCACGACATGACCGACAACATCGTGCACCTCGTCCTCGCACGCACACCGGATGCACCTCCCGGTACCAAGGGGATTTCCACGTTCATCGTGCCCAAGTTCCTTCTCGACGATGCGGGGCAGCCGTCCGTTCGCAACGATGTCAGCTGCGTGTCCATCGAGCACAAGCTCGGTATTCACGGAAGCCCGACGTGTGTGCTCAGCTTCGGCGAAACCGAAGGGGCCATCGGCTACCTGATCGGCGAAGAGAACCGCGGCATGGCCTACATGTTCACCATGATGAACAACGCGCGGCTCAGCGTCGGCACCCAGGGCCTCGCCATCGCAGAACGGGCGTATCAGGACGCCGTTGACTACGCACGCGAACGCAAGCAGGGCCGTGCGCTTGGTGCCGCAGCGGGCACAGCGTCACCAATCGTCGAACACCCCGACGTTCGGCGGATGCTCATGACGATGAAGGCCTACATCGAGGCGATGCGAGGCCTGGCGTACCTAGACGCCGCCGCGGTAGACGGTGAAACCCACCACCCGGACGAAGGTTCCCGATCCCGAGCGGGGGAGCGCGCTGCGTTGCTCACGCCCATCACAAAGGGCTGGTGCACCGACATCGGCTGTGAGATGACCTCGCTTGCGATTCAGGTCTGGGGTGGCATGGGGTTCGTGGAGGAGAGCGGCGTCGCCCAGCACTTCCGTGACGCCCGAATCAACCCCATTTACGAAGGTACGAACGGCATTCAGGCGCTCGACCTCGTCGCGAGAAAGCTGCCACTACGCGGCGGTGCGGCGATCGAAGAGCTGCTCGACGAGGTCGACGCAACCGCGACGGCAGCCACCGGGGCACTTCCGGGGTGCGGCACACCGCTGGCCGAGGCCAACGAGAAAATGCGGTCGGTCACCGCGGATCTCGCCACCCAGATGTCGGCATCACCGGTGGAGGGATTTGCCGGAGCCACGCCATACCTGCGGATGATTGGCCAGGTGCTCGGCGGTTGGGTACTGACTGCGCAGGCTCTCGTGGCGCAAGAGCGGATCGATGCCGGGGATACGGACCCTCGACTGGCGCTGAAGGTGCAGACCGCAGAGTTCTACTGCACGCAGCTGTTGCCGCTAGCGGCGGGGTATGCCCCGTCGGTGCTTGCGTCCTCGGGCCAGCTCATGGACGTTGGCGCCGATCAGTTCTGATCGGGGAATTGGCCGATCGGCCATCGGGTTGGCGGTAGCGTGCACAACGTGATTGCTGCGATCCCCTCACCGTCGTTCAACACGATTGGCCCCTTTTCCATCTACGGACTGTGTATCGCCCTCGGCGTGATCGCAGCGGTGTCGTTGAGCCAGCGTCGTTGGACAGAAGTAGGTGGCGGCGAGGACGACATCTCCGCCATTGCCATCTGGGCGGTACCCGCTGGGGTCGTCGGCGCTCGGATCTACCACGTCATCACCGACTGGCACCGCTTCGAGGATGAGTCGTTCTGGCAGATCTTCAACGTCCGCGCCGGTGGACTTGGGATACCCGGTGGGATGTTTCTTGGGGTCGTGGCCGGGATGATCGTGGCCCGTGCCCGCGGGATTTCGTTTCCCAGTGTCCTCGATGCCATCGTTCCCGCATTGCCGCTGGCCCAGGCGATCGGTCGTTGGGGCAACTGGTTCAATCAGGAGGTCTACGGCCGGCCCACGGACCTCCCCTGGGGGCTGGAGATCGACGCCGCGCATCGAACAGGTATCCCCACCGAGTACCAGAACATGGCCGAGAACCCCACGTTTCACCCGACCTTCCTCTACGAGAGCCTCTGGAACCTCGGGTTGGTGGGTGTCATCATTTGGATCGATGGGAAGAAGATCGTGCCGCGGGGCCGCCTGATCTCGGTCTACATGTTTGGCTATGGCATTGCCCGGCTGTGGCTTGAGACGGTACGAATCGACGCGGCCACGGAGCTGGCGGGGGTGCGCGTGAACATCTGGATGAGCATCGCGTTGATCGTTGGTGCCGGCATCGTGTGGTTCTGGCCAAAGAAGGGCGATACGTCCGACGACGCCGTCGAGTCAGACGTACTCGTCGAGTAGCGCATCCGAGAGGGCTGGCCACAGCGGTAGTGCCCAGTCACCGAACGGCTTGTTGGTGAGAACGACTGCGGAGATCTCGACCGCAGGGTCCACCCACAGAAATGTGCCCGCCTGCCCGAAGTGACCCCAGGTCGCCTCGCTGTTCGTCGAACCCGTCCAATGGGGTGATTTGTGCGTCCGGAGCTCGGGGCCGAGCCCCCAACTGTTCGGTGTCTGACGTCCGTAGCCGGGCAAAACTCCAATGAGCTCCGGAAGGTGAGGCGTCACCATCCGATTGCGGGTCTGTTCGGACAGCAGCATGGGCAGAGTGGTCACGAAACGAGCCAGATCGGCCGCCGTCGAACGGGCGGCGAATGCCGGGCTGCCCTCCAAGGTCGTGTCGTCCATCCCCGAAGGCTGCAGAAGACCGTCGGACATGTAGTCCGTGAACGTCATATCGGTCGCGGACGCAAGATGGGCGGCAGCGAGTTCATATCCGGCGTTCGAGTAGACGCGCCGTTTGCCGGGTGCGTCCAGCCGGCTGCCGTCGGCTGCCAGGCCGGCCGCATGCGCCAAGAGATCAGCAAGGGTTGCACCCTCGTCGAACACGGGATCGTCGAGCGCCACGGATCCCTCCTCGTATCCGATGAGGATGGTCGCCGCGGTGAGAAGCTTCGTGACCGAAGCAATCGGGTAACGCCGGGTGACGTCACCGTAGGTACCGACAACGGCGTCGCCGCGCTGAACAACCGCCGCCGCCTGCTCGCACGGCCACGAATCGATCAGGGCCAACGCGGACATGGAGTCACCCTAGGAGCGTGGTCCGGATACGGCGTGGATCCGAGCGCAGCAGCTACGGTGACGGCGTGGCTGGGGAAGTTTCGCGTATCGAGGGTGTCACCCGCGTCCAACGAACCTTTGGGTTTGTGGACGTGAGCGGGTTCACCGCGTTCACTGACCTTCATGGTGATGCGGCGGCGGTCGAGGTGCTGGAACACAGCCGTGGGCTGATCCGACGGTACGCAAGTGTGTATGGCGTGCGGGTCGCGAAGTGGCTGGGTGATGGAGCCATGATCGTGGGAGTACACCCCGAGCCGACGATCGAGGCGTTGGTCGACATCGTCGACGAGGCGAATCGCCGCGAGAACGCACCTCGTCTGCGGGCCGGTGTGGCCGTTGGGGACGTCATCATGTTCGAGGGCGACGACCACATTGGGCAAGCGGTGAATCTTGCCTCCCGGTTGGCAGACCTGGCCAAGGCCGGTGAAATCCTTGCCCCGGCGACGATCAACTCGCCGCTGTTGGTGAACACCGTGCTTGTGCCGCACGGTCAACACACTGTGCCGGGCATCAAGGTGCCGCTGGAGATCGCCCGGCTCGAACGACGAGTGTGAAACCGGTCGTGGCCGATGACTTCACCACATTCGAGACCGCGGTTCGGAAGGTGATCCTGTCGCTCGGCCCCGGTGACCTCATCAGCTATGGCGAAGTTGCCGCCGAGGCCGGCTACCCGGGCGCAGCACGGGCGGTGGGACGCGTGTTGCGGGACTCCGACGGTGGGCTGCCCTGGTGGCGGGTAGTCACCTCGAACGGCCGTCTGGTGCCCGGAAACGAGGCGGAACACTCTCGACGGCTGCAACTCGAAGATGTGATCGTTGACGGAAATCGAGTACGGAAGTAGAGCGGGGCGATACCATTCGCATTGCACACAATCGAAGAGACCCACATGACTACTACGTTCGCCGACCTCGGCGTATCGGATGATCTCTGCTCCGCACTTTCTTCGCGGGGAATCACCGAACCATTTGCAATTCAATCGATCGCCATTCCCGACGCCCTTGCCGGGCGTGATGTTTGCGGCAAAGCCCGCACCGGATCCGGCAAGACACTGGCCTTTGGCATTCCGGTGTTGGAGAACATCGGCAAGGCGAAGCCAAAGCGGCCACTGGCTCTCGCGCTCGTGCCCACTCGCGAGCTCGCCGTCCAGGTGTCGGAGGAGCTGATTCCCCTCGGAAAGAGCCGCGACGTCTCAGTTACGGCGGTGTACGGCGGTGCGAATATCGAACGCCAGATTGCCCGACTGGAGAAAGGCGTCGACTTCATCGTCGCAACGCCGGGGCGCATGATCGATCTCGTCGATCGCAAAGCCGTTGATCTCTCCGACCTCACCCATGTGATCGTCGACGAGGCCGATCGTATGGCCGACATGGGCTTCCTGCCGCAGGTCGAGTGGTTGCTCCGTCAGGTCGATGGGGAGCATCAGACACTTCTGTTCTCGGCGACGCTCGACGGAGTCGTCGACAGCCTGGTGCGCCGGTATCAGACCGACCCGGTCTTTCATGAGGTCGAGTCGCCGCAGGTCACGATCGACCAGATGGTGCACCGGTTCGTACAGGTGCATGGAATGGACAAGGTGAAGGTGGCCGCGGCGATCGCCGATTCCGTCGACCGTACGATCATGTTCACCGCAACCAAACACATGGCCGATCGGCTCGCACGCGAGCTCAAGGAACTGGGTGTCAACGCCGCCGCGATCCACGGTGATCTCCGCCAGAGCCATCGGGAAAAGGCTCTGAATGACTTTGCGGCGGGAAAGCTCGCCGTGATGGTGGCAACAGACGTCGCCGCACGCGGCATCCACGTCGACGACGTCGAGATCGTGATCCACTACGACCCGCCGGCAGAACACAAGACGTATCTGCATCGGTCCGGCCGTACGGCCCGTGCCGGGGGAGAAGGCCTCGTCGTGACTCTGGTCCTGTGGAACGAAGAACTCGACGTCAAGCGAATGCAGAAGCGGGTTGGGCTCGACCTCCCGATCGTCGAGATGTTCTCGAATGATTCGCGGCTGACCGACCTGGCCAGCTGGGATCCGGCTGCCTGATACCCCGTGGAGCCGTTGGCCCTCGTCGCTGCAGCTGCCGCGGCGCAGGCCGAACGGGTGGGAATCGAACCTCCCGGAGCCCTCGCCGGAATCCCACCTGCGCCGATCGACAGCGACCCGTCGCTCGCAACCTGCGACACCCCTGACGCGATAGGCCAGCTGTGGGAGCAGTTGCTCACCGCCGGGACCAAGCGCGCGCAAGGCTCACATTTCACCCCGCCTGCGATCGCCGACCGCGTGGCGGAGATCGTGTTCGCCAACGTCACGAACCCCGAGGAGGCACGAATCCTCGACCCGACGGTTGGAGGCGGAGCGTTCCTTCTCGCAGCAGCCCGCTGGCTGGACACCCACACGACCCTGTCGCGGGGCCAGATCGTCGATCGCCTGTACGGCGCGGACATCGACGCCGGAGCAGCGTCCGTTGCCGACGCGGCGCTCGAATTGTGGGCGGGTGGTGAGGCCCGGCCGCACGTGGGTGTGATCGATTCGCTCCTCTCGACCGGGCCGTTGTGGCCTGAGCTGTTCGATGTGGTGATCGGAAACCCACCGTTCTTGTCACAGCTCGCTTCCGTCACCAGCCGCGACGACAGCCGTTCGGCAGAGTTGGCCCGTCGTTACGGACACGCGATGGGATACGCCGATGAAGCCGCCATTTTTCTTCGCCGAGCCATCGACCTCGTTGGTGATCGCGGCGTGGTTGGGCTGGTTGTACCCCAGTCGGTGTTGGGCGCGGTGGCGGCATCTCCGATTCGAGAGTCGATCGCATCCCGGGGTCACCTGACCGATCTCTGGATCGATGGTTCACAGGTGTTCGGTGCGGCCGTTGACGTGGCGGCGACGGTGATCCAGCGTGGTGACCCGGGCGACACGACCCGCGTCCACGTGGGTATGGAACCCACAGCTCGCATCGAGGCGACCCCAACGAGTGCGTCGTGGGCGCCACTTCTGGCCGTCAGCCGACAGGTGCCGACGGTCGCGGTCGAATCGGCGGGCACACTCGGCGATCGAGCGTCCGTGACCGCAGGCTTTCGACAGCACTTCTACGGCATCGCGGATGCCGTAGTGGAAGACACCGGTCAGAGCCTGCCCCGCCTGCTCACGGCTGGTGCCATCGATCCGCTCGAGATCACATGGGGGACCAAACCGATCAAGTTCGCCGGCAACCGGTACAACAAGCCGGTCCTGCGTGTTGACGCGATCGCTGACAATGCGGTTCGTGCGTGGTTCACTGCACGGCTGGTGCCCAAGGTGCTTGTGGCCACACAAACCCGGGTCGTCGAGGTGGTGGCGGACGCTGACGGTCGCCACGTCCCCTCAGTTCCGGTGCTTGTGGTCGAACCCCACGATCCGAGTTCCTCCGAGGTGTGGCGAATCACCGCTCTGCTGACCACGCCGCTTGTATCGGCGCTTCTCGCTTCGAAGAACGCAGGAACCGGGCTGAGCGCCGATGCGATCCGGATTCGAGCAGCAGATCTGGCCTTGGTTCCACTGCCGCTGGACAGCGAGCTCTGGAACCAAGGCGCTGCGTTGGCTGAACAGGCGCAGAATGAGTCGTCGCCGGTGCGACGTCGGGAAACCCTTGTTGCCTTGGCGACCGTGATGAGCAGGGCGTTTGGTGACGAGTCGAGTGCCCTGTCGTGGTGGCAAAGCCGGATGAGATTCCCACAAGATCGGTGACGCGGCATACTGGTGGTTCGGATTTCCGGCACCCGAGAGGAGGGCGCATGGCTGTCGACAAGAACGCTGGCATCCACGAGCGCCGCGGCTGGCCGAAACAATTCCCCGTCACGGGAGCGTGGCAGCCCGGTGATGATCCGGGAGCGAAACGGTTCTTCACCATCGGACGTCCGATCGCCTTGGAGGGTGGGGGTCTGCTCGAGGACGTCACGATCGCCTACGAATCGTGGGGAGAGCTCAACGAGGAAGGCGACAACGCCATTCTCATCTGTCATGCCTTGACCGGAGACGCACATGTCACCGGCGGTGAAGGTGGCACGTACACCAACGAGGGGTGGTGGTCCCGCATCGTTGGGCCAGGGAAGGCCATCGACACCGACCGTTGGTTCGTCGTATGCGCCAACGTTCTCGGTGGCTGTCAAGGCACGACCGGCCCCGCTTCGGTCAATCCGGCCACGGGGAAACCGTACGGTTCTGCCTTTCCGCAGGTGAGCGTGCGCGACATTGTTCGAACCCAGGCCCACCTGGGCGACCACCTCGGCGTCGGCCAGTGGTTCAGCGTCGTCGGCGGCTCCATGGGTGGAATGATCGTGCTCGAGTGGGCGGCGATGTTCCCGGACCGTGTTCGTTCAGTCGCGCCGATCGCCACGTCGCTTGCCGCCAGCGCCCAACAAATCGGCTGGTCGGCAGTGGGACGGCTCGCAATCGCCAACGATCCCAACTTCCACGGAGGCGACTACTACGACGACCCGATGGGACCCGGCGCAGGTCTGGCGGTCGCCCGCGAGATCGCACTCATCCACTACCGCAGCGATGCCGAATGGACGCAGCGATTCGGGCGTGACGTCATCGACCGGCTGGACCGGTTCGATTCCTGGGGACGGTTTCAGGTCGAGGGGTACCTCGACCACCACGGGAAGAAGTTCCCACATCGATTCGACGCGAACAGCTACATCATCTTGAACCGGGTGATGGACCTTCACGACACGGCACGCGGACGGGGCGGCTACAAACAAGCCTTCGCCCGATTCAGTGGCCCGTCCATGACCACGTCCGTATCGAGCGATTTCTTGTATCCGGCCCACCAGCAGGCCGAGCTGGCTGCGGTGCTCAGCGCCGATGGGCGTTGGTGTGAACATCACCACATCGACTCGATCTATGGTCACGATGGGTTCCTGGTCGAACACGACAAGCTCGGCCCGATGCTCATCGACTTCTTCGACAAGGTGATCGTCGAAACGAGCTGATGCCCGAGCTGATCGAAGCGGAGATGTACCGACGGGCCCTCGACCCGCTCCGGGGAGCAGAAATCACCAGTGTCGAGCTGCTCGACGAGGCCTACGTTCGGCCATCAGGTGTTTCCACATCGGATGTGCACAGCATCGTTGGCAGCACCCTTCTGTCCACCCGGCGGCACGGCAAGCTCGTTCTGCTCGACCTTGGTCACGGCTCTGATCGTCGGTCCATTGGTCTGCACTTCGGTATGACTGGTCGGCTCTTCGTGGACGGAGCCGGTCCGATCGATGCGCTGGTCTACTCGAGCGAACGAAAGGACGAGGCCTGGGATCGGGTTCGTATCCACTTCGGCCAGCACACGTTGGCGGTGAACGATCCTCGCCGGTTGGGAGCGCTGCACCTCGACCCGGCCGACGACCACTTGGGCCCCGACGCCGCCTCGATCACGCCGGCGGCGCTGGAGCGGGTGGTCCGTGGGAAGACGGCGGCCATCAAGGCCACGTTGCTCAACCAGCGTCGCATCGCTGGATTGGGGAACCTGCTCGGGGACGAGATCCTCTGGCGGGCCTCGATCCGTCCCGATCGGGAATCGGGGCAGTTGAGTGAGCAGGAGGTCGAGGTGCTTGCGCACGTGATTGTGGAGACGATCGGCGAACTCACCGCACGGGGCGGATCGCACACCGGCGACACGTTTGAGCATCGCCAGCTGGGTGGCCGGTGCCCCAGAGATGATGCCGAGATGCACCGTCTGACGGTTGGTGGCCGCACAAGTTGGTTCTGCTCCGCGCACCAGCAGTGATGTATCGGGCTCGGCGGCTACATTCGACAGGGTGATCAACGTCGGATTCGCGATGACGAGACTGCTGGCCCAGGTGACCGATGGTCAGATTGAGGTCGTCAACGTCCGCGAGACCGATGGCCGCCTCGCCCCGCTCGTCGTGACGTTGACGGCGTTGGGCGTGATCACACTCGCTACGACCGTGGCGTTTTGGTGGGCTACCCGACCCCGCACGATCTCGACCCGAACGAGGAGTACCCCCGATGGATGACTTTGACCCCCAGGAGATGACCGACCGATTCAAGGAGCGGGCAGCGGCGGTCAAACGCCGCAATCTCCCGCCGGTTGGCGGCGACGAACGGGCGCTGTTCATCGCCCAGGCCCAGACCGATTTCCGGGATTTTGCGATGATCGGAGACGCCGAGGCGAGCCTCGACGATGGGGTCCTGACGCTCACGATCGATCTTCGACCGGAGAGTGGGGGATAACCAACGAGGCTGCTACGATGTCCGTCCACGCGGACGTAGCTCAGTTGGTAGAGCATCACCTTGCCAAGGTGAGGGTCGCCAGTTCGAATCTGGTCGTCCGCTCCAGCGTGTAAGGCGAGCCAACTCACGGAGAGTGGCTCGCCTTCGCCGTTTTCGCGCGATCTGTTGACCTGTCCGTGGTCACATGTCAAACGTGTAACGAAGAGTGGGGGCGCGCAGACATTCGTGTCCTCGACCTCTACGGTCTTGGCGACGTGATCTTCCCGGTGCTTCAACGCCCGCTGATCACCTCGTCAGGAGCGTGTGCGTCAGTTGTGCGGAGGGGCCAACGGGCGCACACGCTGCGGCGGACGTGGAACCGCGGCCTGCACCCAACGCGCTATCGTGAACAGCTCATGCGTCGGTGCCCGAGCGGCCCAAGGGAACGGCCTGCAAAGCCGTAAAGTCGCGGGTTCAAATCCCGCCCGGCGCTCAATTTCTAGCGGAGCGATTGCTCTGTCACACTGTGACTGTTGTACGTGGGCCAAGAGGCTGAGGAGTGGCGATGAGCGATGTGTTTGAGGGGCCGGGGTGGTGGATGGCGTCCGATGCCAAGTGGTACGCGCCGCACCTACATCCCAATCCTGCGTATCGCCGCGCTTGGGCCTACCGGGAAGCACCTCCAGAACCGGAGCGTCACGGACCAAAGACCAATGGCGCACCCTCGATGTCCCTCAAGGCCCCCGTTGCTCTGACAGCTTCGGCGCCAGCTGTTGGCGCGGTGTTCGAAACCTTGTCACCGCCGCCGGTGCCAGTCGCTGCGCTCGGCCGCAGGATGCCGCCCGCGGTCGTCACGCCGTACGGCGGCAGCCGCGCTCCCGTCGTCGACCTGCTCGCGGAGGCACCCGCGATCGACCTCACCGAACCGGCGGTCCCACCAGCGATCGACCTCACCGAACCGGCGGCCCCGCCCATCCCTGACCAGGATGTGGAGGACATCACCGAACGTGTGCTCTTCGAGCCGGACACGAACGACATAGAGATCGTTGCCGATGTCGACGACGTGGAGATCACCTACGCGGTCGAACCAGCCCGTATGCAGCCCAATGTCGTCGCGGCCACCCCATCCACTGCGCTCGTGTACGTGGGGCCGGAGACGGTCGTGTACGAGGAGCCCGCCACCCGTTGGGACCGCATGGTCGCCGCCGCACTGTTCCTTGCGGGAATCACCTTGATCGTCGGCACGTTCCTCACCTGGTCGGACACGCCCAGCGGCGAACTGTCCGGATGGGACATGGGAGACGGAATCGCCACCGTGCTTGCGGGTATCCTCGGATCCGCGGCCGCCGGCCCGATCCTCGTCGGGTTCCGGCACATGATTCCCAAGACGATCGCTCTCATCAGCGGGCTCGTCGCAGTGGTCGTCACCGGCCTTGCTGCCCTTCGGGTCGTGAACGACGACGTACTCAACGGCACCACACTCGGAGTCGGCGTATGGGTGGTAATCGGCGGCTCCCTGCTGATGCTGCTGGCCGCCTGGGCTGACCGATCAACCCTCGCCGACTAGTTGCACAACCGCAAGGTCGCATCACCGAACAGCGCTGCTAACATGCTGTGCTCCGGGGCCATTAGCTCAGCTGGCTAGAGCACCTCCATGACATGGAGGGGGTCGGGGGTTCAAGTCCCTCATGGCCCACGCGAACTCTTCGAGTTCGTTGGAGATTTTGGCTTCGCCAAAACTCCCGCCTTCCGCCGAAACTTTGAGGCGGCATCCGCCAGGGAACTCTTCGAGTTCGTTGGAGATTTTGGCTTCGCCAAAACTCCCGCCGGTTCGGTCGAACAACTCGCCGCCTGCATGAGCGCTGGCACGCTATCGAGGGTCCTGGACACACTTCTTCATTGCGTCGAGATACGCATACGTGGGTTCACTTGAAATCGCCATCGCGCGGTATCGCTCAATCGCAGACTGGTCTGGCTCGCCGAGACTCAACACTGCTCTAGTCAAGCCGAACTACCGTCCGCCCGCCCAAACGTTGCTTTTCGGCTTTCCGTTCTTTAGCCATAGGACCAGCATGATGGTGAGAAGAACGCCGCCGATGGGCATCAGACCCCACTTGATCTTGGTCAACACGGAGGCGGTCTGAGTCAACCAGTCCAATCGGCTCGGATACGACAGGTTGGCAACCACGATGCTCAGGTTTTCGCCGATGTCGGCGACTCCGGCGATGAGTGGTGTCAGGCCGAGCCACTGCAAGGGGTGGTCAAGTGGCAACAGGCGGACCAAGAACCATGCGGCGGTGCAAGCGAAGGCCAGCGCATAGCTGATCGGAAAGAGTAGGTCCGGCATCAGATGGAGCATGAGGTAGGAGCGACGGCCTTCGCTCCCGAGCGCCTCAAACAGGTGGTTGGCTTCCTCGGGTCCATAGGAGAACTGCATGTCGAGGATGCGCAAGCCCCCGGAGTGGTCCTCGATCGTTGGCGTGCTGAACGGCAAATCGGTGCCGTTCATGGCGAAGGTGAGCACACCGGCGGCAGCCAAGAGTCCCAGAACTACCGGCCAGCTCGCCCGGTTCTGCACGCAGGACAAGACTCTCCTGAGCATCACCGTTCACCTTGCCAGACTGGGGCTGAGGAGCCCAGGGGTTGGGGGCCGTGGGGCCAGGATCCTGCCAGCGGTCGGGCGGTTGTGACCTCGCCGAATGGTGTGGTCGTCGTCTGCATCGCATCTGGGGAAACCTCTGGGCTGGCGGGAGTGAACGGCTTCGGGGCTGCCCTTCCAACGAGCCAATTCCGCGTACGGAGCAGCGACAGGCGCGCCAGCCATGTCCCGCCGACCTCGGACTGGTGTTGCACCAGCCGTTCACCGGCGAACGCAGCGAGCAGTCCCGTGCAATAGTCCAAGGCTTGCACTGGAAGGGGAGTCGGCTCGGTTGTGCCTGCGGCCTCGCTACCTGCGCGAACGATCCCCGTGGTCGATTGCACGATCGAATCGAACCCTCGCCGACCCGCCCAGGGTCCAACCCAATCGAACGCCGACACCTGCACCGTGACGCTTCCGGGAGCCACCGTGTCGAGCGAGAATCCGTGACCCTCAAACCCGCCCGGTCGGTAGGCGTCGACCCAGACATCGACGTCGTCGAGGAGGCCGCGCATCGTGGCGACTCCGGCCGAAGTATCGAGCTCGACAAAGGCGTTTCGTTTTCCAGAGCCAGTCGTCAGGACACCGATATCCACCGACGGGAGGTGTTGGGAGCCGATGCGCAGCACGTCGGCGCCACGGGAGGCGAAGACCTGCCCGGCGACCGGACCAGCGATGATTCGGGAACAGTCGAGTACCCGTCGCCTGCGGTCGACGCTACGGGGCGGACCATCGCCAATCCGCTCCACCGAAATCAGGGGGAGTGCCGCAGTGGCGACAGCGTGGGGATGGGCGCGCCATTCATCGAGGGTTCGCAGTCTCGCCGCAATCATGCCCTGTCCAATCAAAGCCGACTCCAGCTCCTGGGCGTCGCGGCGAAGTACCGCAGCCTGGATCGACTCACGCGTTGGATCGCAACCGAGCTCTGCGACAACCCCCGCCGCATGGTGGGGGAAGTTGCAGTGGAACTGGATGTGGCCGCCGCCGGAGGTCTCGTAGTATCCGGACAGGTCGGACCACACGGGCACGGGTTCCCCGGCGACCAGAGCTCGCCCCGCACACAGCGCCACGGCGCGTCTGAGATCAAGGGTGCGTTCTCCGAACGCTGCGTTCACGGCCGCGGCCGCAGTGAACACGACGTGATCCACGTCGAACGCCGAGGCGAAGGACCCGCGTCCCGCCGGGACGACGGGGCCGAGTGTCGGTCCGGGCACAAGCGACTCGAGCTCACCGAGCTCGATGGTGTTGTCGGGTCGGTCGGTCACGGTTCAATTCTCGGACGAGGGGGCGTTGGATTCAACTTCGCAGCCACAGGGGATCTGGGTACCGTGACACCTCATGGACAGGCAACGACGGGAGAAGCTGGCCGAAGAGGTGCTGCATGGCTATGTGAGCGGACCCGACGCACCCATCGCGGCAACCGCGGCCGCCCTTGCCGAGGTCGCATCCGCTCAATCGATCGTGTTGGTCGAGGGTGTCAGCGACCAGATTGCGCTCGAGACGCTCGCCCAACGCCTCAGCCGCGACCTCTCGGAGGACGGGGTGGTGATCGTTCCCATCGGCGGCGCCCAAGCGGTCGAGCGCTTCCTTGAGCGGTTCGGTCCGAACGGCACCGACCACCCCGTCTTCGGATTGTGCGATGCGGGGGAGGAGCAATACTTCCGCCGCGCGTTGGACGTAGCCGGCCTCGGCTCCCCGAAGACACGAACCGACATGGAGGACCTCGGGTTTTTCGTCTGTGTCGAGGATCTGGAGGATGAACTCATCCGAGCCGCGGGTCGCGAGCTGATCGAGCAGCTCCTCGACGACAACGGCGATCTCTCGTCGTTTCGGACCTTGCAGAAACAGTTCGCGTGGAGGGATCGGGACTTTGACGCACAGATGCGACGATTCCTCGGGGCGGGAGCGCGTCGCAAGAGCCGCTACGCCCACCTGCTGGTGGACGCACTGCCGCTCGAGCGGATGCCGGCGCCGTTGTCGGATGTCTTGGCCCGAACCTGACCGGGGTGTGCGAGTATTGGTCACATGACGGTGACTGAGACGGTAGTTCGTACGTGCCCGCTGTGTGAAGCAACCTGCGGGCTGGAGATCCAGGTGACCGACGGCGAGGTCACCCGCATCCGTGGCGATCGGGACGATGTCTTCTCGAAGGGTTTCATCTGCCCCAAAGGGACGACCCTTGGGCACTTCCACAGTGACCCCGACCGTTTACGGACGCCGATGCTCAAGGTTGAAGGCGAACACGTGCCCGTCAGCTGGGAGGAGGCGTACGCTTACATCAGCGACAACCTGCGGCCCGCGGCCGAACACTCGGCGGCATACCTGGGCAACCCCGTCGTCCACAGCATCGACGCCGGCCTGTTCTCCCGCACCGTGTTGACCGCGCTAGGCACACGAACCGTATTCTCCGCTTCCACCGTGGATCAGCGCCCCCGCGAGATCGCCAGTGGCCTTATCTACGGAATGTCCGTGACTATCCCGGTCCCCGACGTCGACCGAACCGATGTCTTGTTCATGCTCGGTGCCAACCCGTACGTCAGCAACGGCTCGCTTGCGACCGCACCGGACTGGCCGGGGCGAATCGACGCGCTCAAGGCCCGAGGTGGCACATTCATCGTCGCCGATCCGGTCGAGACCCGGACCGCACAGGAAGCCGACGTCCACCTCGCCGTGCGACCCGTGAGCGATGCGCTCCTGCTCGCCGCAATGGCCACGGAGATTGTCGCCCGCGGCCATGCCCGACCCGACCCCGCGGACGAGGACACCTTGATGGCGGTCGTGGATGCCCTGACACCGTTCACCGCCGAGTCCGTCGCGGAACAGGTGGGTGTATCTGCGCACGACATCGAGGATGTGGTTGACCGCCTCGGCGCATCGCCCAGCCCCTGCGTCTACGGTCGGCTCGGCACAACCGTCACCCCCTTTGGCACCACAGCAAGTTGGCTGATCGACATCGTCAACGCCCTTCTGGGTGCGCTCGACACTCCTGGCGGCGCCATGTTCAGTCGTCCGGTCAGCGGCTCCAAGAACACGCGGGGGCAGGATCCGGTTGGTTCCGCGCAGAGTCTTGGTCGGCGGTCGACGGCCGTGTCCGGCATGCCGATCGAACTCGGCGAGCACCCGGTGTCCGCACTCGCGGAGGAAATCGAGGCCGGCAATGTCACCGCACTCGTCACGATCGCCGGCAACCCGGTGTTGTCCTGTCCGGACAGTGATCGTCTTGATGAGGCCTTGGAGAAGCTCGACGTGATGGTCAGCGTTGACTGCTACATCAACGAGACCACTCGGCACGCCGATGTGATTCTGCCGTCACCATCACATGTACAGAAGAGTCACTACGACCTCGCGTTCGCGAACCTGTCGGTTCGGAACGTGGCCAACTACTCGCCCCCGGTGCTTCCGCTCGACGATGACGGGTTGGCCGAATGGGAGGTGCTTGCCCGGATGGCGGCGGTCCTGGGTGGTGGTACCGCGGACCGTGCGGGTGCCGAGTTCGTGGAATCCCTCGTGTATGGCCAAATCGCTGATGCGGCCGCCGCGAGCCCCCATGCTCCCGAGGGCCTGACTCGTGAGGTGGTCGACGAGGCCGTCAACCACGCGCCGGGTCCGGATCGCATTCTCGACGTGATGTTGCGGAGCGGACCGCATGGCGACTGGTTCGGCCTCGGTGACGGGATCTCGTTGGATTCGCTGATCGCCGAGCCCCATGGCATCGACTTTGGTCCGCTCGAGCCTCGAATTCCCGGGCTGCTGTCCACGCCGTCAGGTCGACCGGAGTTTGCCCATCCCGACCTCATGGCTGACATCCCTCGGCTCGCCGCCGCGCTCGGTGACGAACGGTCGGGAAAGCTGCAGCTCGTGAACCGTCGTACGCTTCGGTCGAACAATTCCTGGATGCACAACGTCAACGTGCTCGTGAAGGGCCGCAACCGATGCACCGTGCAGATGAACCCTGCCGACGCGGGTGGGTTGGGTCTGGACGACGGTTCCATGGCCGAGGTGACGTCCGACGCGGGTGCAATCCGCTTGCCGGTGGAGGTCAGCGAGGCGATTCGGGTGGGTGTTGTGAGTATTCCCCACGGTTGGGGGCACGACCGGCCAGGTACGAAGATGCGAATCGCCCGGGACAATGCCGGCGCCAACGTGAACGTACTCACACCCTCGTGGTCCGTCGATCCGCTGTCAGGAACCTCGCAGCTCACTGGCATCGACGTGACGATTCGCCCGGTCTGAACGCCTAACCTGAGAACCGATGCCGACGATCTTCTCCACCCCATACCCGCTTCATGCCGAGACCGAGGGTGACAACCGGCGCCCGGCCTTGTTGTTGGTGAACCCTCTCGGCACGAATCTCCACGTGTGGGACCCGATGATCGACAAGCTCAAAGAGCATCATTTCGTGATTCGATTCGATGCCCGTGGCCACGGCGAGTCCCGGTCGGACGAACCGGTCGAGCCCTACGTCGTCGAAGATCTTGGTCGCGACTGCTTGGCGATTCTCGACGCCTACGACGTTCCCAGGGCCAGCGTCTTTGGCGCTTCGCTCGGAGGTCTGGCCGCGCTGTGGATGGCAGCGACCCATCCGGAACGAGTAGACCGTTTGATCGTTGCGTCCGCTGGAGGCACGATCGGCCCGGATGGGTGGTGGGCCCGCACGATCGAGACCGTCAAGGCTGGGGGAGTGGCGGCGATGGCCGATCACCTCGAAAGAGTGTTCTTCTCGGAGCAGTGCCGGTCGGATGCTCCCGGAATCTGTGCCGACGCGCGGGAGATGCTGCTGTCCACGCCCGACGACGCCTACATCGCGGGCGCCGAGGCCATCCTCCATAGTGAGGTGGGGCCGTTGGTCGGCGACATCCGAGCCAGCACCCTGCTGATCTTTGGCGCCGTCGATCCGGTGCTGGTACACACCCCGGCGTACGACCTTTTGGACCAGATTCCTGACGCCGAGGCCGTCGAGGTCGCCGGCGCCAGCCATCGGGTGATTCTCGAACAGTCGGGTCCGATCGCGGATCTCGTGTACGAGTTCCTTGCCGACCCGGATGGGCGCTGATCAGAAGTACCAGGGAAACGATGACCAGTCGGGGTCCCGCTTCTCGAGAAACGCATCCCGACCCTCGACCGCTTCGTCGGTCATGTAGGCCAGCCGGGTTGCCTCACCGGCGAATACCTGCTGACCAACGAGGCCGTCGTCAACAAGGTTCATCGCATATTTGGCCATCCGTTGGCCCGTGGGACTTTTCGAGTTGATCGTTGCCGCCCACTCAAGAGCCACTGTTTCGAGCTCCGCGTGCGGCACGACGGCGTTGACCATACCCATCGCCTGTGCTTCGGCTGCAGAGTGGTTTGCTCCGAGAAAGAAGATTTCCCGAGCGCGTTTCTGCCCAATCTGTTTGGCCAGGTAAGCCGAGCCGTAGCCGCCATCAAAGCTCGCGACATCGGTATCCGTTTGTTTGAAGATCGCATGCTCCGCACTCGCAATGGTGAGATCACACACCACGTGCAGGCTGTGTCCTCCGCCCACTGCCCACCCCGGGACCACGGCGATGACCACCTTCGGCATGAATCGAATGAGTCGTTGCACCT
This sequence comes from Acidimicrobiales bacterium, assembly GCA_004282895.1. Classification (GTDB taxonomy): domain Bacteria; phylum Actinomycetota; class Acidimicrobiia; order Acidimicrobiales; family SHLQ01; genus SHLQ01. The sequence goes on along the minus strand of SHLQ01000025.1, from coordinate 488 downwards.
CAAGGATGTGGAGCCGTCCGGCGCGTGCGGGGTCAACGGTTTCGGCCGTTTCGCCGTCGGCATACTGATAACCGACCCGACCACGGATTCGTTGATCGCCGCCCGAACAGAACGCCCAGCCACCGTCCTTCGGTGATGGGCCGTTGCCCGTGATCAACACGCAGCCGACATCACTCGTCATACGAGCGTGGTCGAGACACCGGTACAGCTCGTCCACGGTGTGGGGACGAAAGGCGTTTCGCACCTCGGGACGGTTGAACGCGATGCGAACGGTTCCCTGGTCGTTGGCTCGGTGATACGTGATGTCCTTCAGTGCCTCGAAGCCCGGAACCGTCACCCACACCTTTTCGTCGAACAGCGGAGAGATCATTCCGGCATCGTAGTGACCGATGACCGGCCGTGTGCAGCTTGCTGCTTTGCACTTTGCGTGGCGGAATGGGATTCTTTTGTAGTGCAACAGCCCCGTACCCAGAAGCGCGCCCTCGGCG